>JAILRW010000126.1 GCA_024698005.1 Sphaerochaetaceae bacterium
TGTTCCACTTCTGGTAATTGGTTCTGGCCTTGGTGCCCTCTTTGCCTCCTTCACAGGTCTTGAGATCAGCGGTGTTGCTGCAATTGGAGCACTTGCAATGCTTTCAGGAGGAACAAACCTTCCTCTAGTCTGTTTTGCTCTAGGACTTGAGCTTTTTGGTTACTCAGAGCCAATCCTTTTGTTCCTTGCAACAGGTATTGCATTTGTTGCTTCTGGCAAGAAAGGTATCTACGCAACCCAGATAAACCCATATTGATGGTTTTTAGTTGACAACTATATCTGATGCTCCTATATTAAACATATGAATAATTGTTCATATATGAAATTATTCTACTATAGGAGCAATCCATGTATAACTATGTTTTTCCTGTTGAGATCGACTGTGCTCACTGCGCAAGCAAGGTTGAAAATGCGCTTAATAAGAATAGTCAGGTAGAAAAGGCCTCCTTCGACTTCGAGAGAGGTAAACTATCTGTAACTACTACCCTTTCTAGGGAAATGGTAAAGGCCTTCTGCAAAGAGGTAGAAGAGGACATCGTCTTTCTTGATGATGAGAAAAGCTATTGCTTCTCTGTTGAGATAGATTGTGCAAACTGCGCAAAGAAGGTAGAAGACAAACTGAACTCTACAGAAGGGATTAGAGTTGCCAATTTCGACTTTCCAAATGGAAAACTATCTGTCAAGGGAAATCTTTCAGAAGCTGAAATAAAAAGCATATGTCTATCTGTAGAAGAAGACATGGTATTCAAGAGTATCGAAAAGAAGGAAGAGCAGGAAAAGAGAGATATAAGACCATACAGGATAATTGTTGCAATTGTAATAATGTCTATCTCCAGCTTCTTTTCCTTTAGATATGGTTACATCCTTTCATATTTGATCGCAGGATACGATGTAATATACAAGGCTTTCAGGAACATACTCAAAGGTAAGATATTCGACGAGAATTTCCTGATGGGCATTGCTACAATCGGAGCACTGCTACTTGGTGAATACACAGAGGCTTCTGCTGTTATGGTCTTCTATCAAGTGGGAGAATACTTCCAGGATAGAGCCGTCAGGAAGTCTAGAAGAAGCATAAAGAATCTTATGGATCTCACACCAGAAGAGTGTACTGTTATCAGAAATGGAGAGAATCAGGTCGTAAGCCCAGAAGCTGTTAAAGTCGGTGAGACCATCCTTGTAAAGGCTGGAGAGAGAGTTGCTCTCGATGGAAGAGTCACAAAAGGTGACTCCTACCTCGATACCAGCTCAATCACAGGAGAATCTGTAAAGAGAGGAGTCCACAAGGGTGATAATGTACTCTCCGGAAGCGTGAATACAACTGGCGTTCTTGAAATTGAAGTAACCAAGAATTATGAGAACAGTACAACCAAGCGAATTCTCGACATGGTCGAAAAGAACAGCGACAAGAAGGCACCGACAGAAAAGTTCATCACACACTTTGCAAGATATTACACACCGATAGTATGTCTGCTTGCACTTGTTCTGGCTCTCCTTCCTCCCCTATTTGGTGCTGCCTGGTCAACATCCATCTACAGAGCCCTCATGCTGCTTGTAGTTTCTTGTCCATGTGCCCTAGTCCTCTCAGTTCCCCTCTCCTACTTTGCCTCAATTGGCGCCTTTGCCAAGAAAGGCATCCTGGTAAAGGGTGCTGACAGCATCCAGAAGGTTGCAAAACTTCAGATGATGGCATTCGATAAGACAGGAACTCTCACAAAGGGAACCTTCAAGGTAAACAAGGTTGTAAATCTAAAGGATGTAGAGATCCTTCCCCTTTTGATCGCACTTGAAAATAATTCAGAGCATCCAATTGCAAAGGCGGTTATCTCTTCAGGAGAGAGTAATCTTACTGCAACTGATGTCTCAGAAATTCCAGGAAGTGGAATCAAGGGAACGATAGACGGTTCTGTCTATTACGCAGTAAAGCCAAGCTACTACAACTTAGCTCTTGAGGAAAAGGGTACTGTAGCAGTTCTGGGAGATGAAAAAGAAGCACTTGGCTATGTTGTAATCTCTGACGAGATAAAAGCTGAAGCTATCCCTGCTCTTGTCGAGCTCAAGAAGCTTGGCGTAAAGAAGCTTGTTATGCTCACAGGAGACAGGAAGGAATCTACAGACGAGGTCGCTTCTGCCTTCAACCTTGATAGTGTTGTATCAGACCTGCTTCCAGATGAAAAAGTTGAGGCCTTCGAAAAGGAAAGGATTGAAGGTATTTCTGGTTTTGCTGGAGATGGTATTAACGATGCTGTCCTGCTTTCCACAGCAGATGTTGGTATCGCTATGGGTGGCGTTGGTTCTGATGCTGCAATCGAAGCTGCAGACATGGTAATCATGAATGATGATATTTCAAGAATCGGCAGTGGCATAAAGCTTTCCAGAAGAACTGAAAGAATTGTAAAACAGAATATTATCTTCTCTATCCTGGTAAAGATTCTCATCATCCTGCTTGCTATTGTAGGGCTTGCAAATATGTGGCTTGCCATATTTGGAGATGTTGGCGTTGCCCTTATCTGTGTAATTAATGCAATGCGCTGTCTTTCGTCATCAGAGAGATGACAAGAAACGTCTAATTTATTATCTTATACAGCTATGAGCGAAAAAAAGATAAGAAATATCGGCATCATGGCCCACATCGATGCCGGAAAGACAACTACTACAGAAAGAATACTCTACTATACAGGTGAAAACCATAAGATTGGCGAAGTCGATAATGGCGAAGCCACAATGGACTGGATGCAGCAGGAGCAGGACAGAGGTATCACAATTACCTCTGCCGCTACCACTTGCTACTGGAAGGACCATCAGATAAATATCATCGACACTCCGGGCCACGTAGACTTCACTGCAGAAGTCGAAAGATCTTTGCGTGTTCTCGATGGTGCAGTAGGTGTTGTCTGTGCTGTCTCTGGCGTAGAGCCACAGACTGAAACCGTATGGAACCAGGCAAACAACTACGATGTCCCTCGTATTGCTTTCGTCAATAAGATGGATAGAATGGGTGCAGATTTCTATTCCGTTCTTGAGCAGATCGAGAAGAAACTGGGAGAGAACCCTGTTGCACTCTTCATACCAGTAGGTGCTGAAAATGACTTCAGAGGTATTATCGACCTTATCAAGATGAAGTACCTTACATTCAGCCAGGATGACAAGGGTTCAACCATCACAGAAAATGAGATTCCAGCTGATATGCAGGACAAGGCAGATGAGTACAGAGAAAAGCTCATCGACGCTGTAGCCTCATTTTCCGATGAAATAACAGAGCTCTACTTCGATGGACAGGAAATCCCAGAGGAGATGATTAGAGCTACACTTAGAAAGTGCACTATTTCTCGTGAACTTCTTCCTGTTTTTGTTGGCTCTTCCCTCAAGAATATCGGCGTCCAGCCAATGCTCGATGGTGTTGTAGACCTCCTCCCTTCCCCTGCAGAAGTAAAACCAATGAAAGCATACTGGGAGAAGAAGGATAAGGAGATTGAAGTAATCCACGATGAGAAGGGTTCTCTCATGGGCCTTATCTTCAAAATCCAGGTCGACCCTCAGGCAGGGCCTCTCTGCTTCATCAGAATATACTCAGGTGTACTCAAGAAGGGTGTTTCTGTCTTCAATGCAACCAAGAATAAGAAGGAGAGAATCAACCGCCTTCTGAGAATGCATGCAGATAGAGAGGATGATATTCCTGAAATCAAGGCGGGAGATATTGGTGTAATCGTAGGATTCAAGCTTGCTCAGACAGGAGATACTATCGCTACAGAGCAAAGCCCATATCTTCTTGAGAAGATGCACTTCCCTAACCCAGTTATCTCCATTGCAATCGAGCCAGCAAGTACTGATGAACAGGGAAAGCTCAAGAAAGCTCTTGAGATGCTTTCAATGGAAGATCCAACCTTCACGTACAAGGATGACAGTGAAACAGGTCAGCTTGTAATTTCTGGTATGGGAGAGTTGCACCTCGACGTTCTTGTGACAAGAATTACCAAGGAAATGAAGATTAACGCACGTGTCGGTGCCCCTCAGGTAAGCTATCGTGAGTCAATAACTTCAGAAGCCGAGGAAGTTGGCTATGTATTTGATAAGATAATTGCAAACAAAGAGAACTGGGCATCCCTCTCACTCAAGGCTACGCCTCTTCCTGCTGGAAGTGGCAACACTCTTAAAATATCTGCAAAGACCAGAGAAATACCAGAGGAAATTGTTGAAGCAGTCAAGAATGGAATCGAGAGTGCATTCAAGAGTGGTATCAAATTCGGTTATGAATGTACTGACATCGGTATCGACGTTACAGAGATCGGATATGATGAACTCAGAAGCTCGACCTTTGCATATGAAGCTTGCGCAAATATGGCCTTCGATGCTGTCTGCCAGAAAGCTGGCGCTACACTCATGGAGCCTATCATGGATGTTAAGATTTCAGCTCCTAGCCAGTATATCGGTGATGTCATCTCCTCCATCACTCAGCGAGGTGGAATCGTCAACAGTATGGAATCCCGCCCTACTGCCGATCTGGTAAGCGCAGAAGCACCTCTTTCAAAAATGTTTGGCTACACAACTGTCCTCAGATCTTCAACTCAAGGACGTGGTAGTTTCTCAATGGAATTTGGTCACTACGCTCCAAAGAACTGATTTTTGGCAGCTATGACAAGGCAAAATTGCAGCAAATAATTGCTGCAATTTTTTTCACATATTTTCTAAAAACCGAATTATAATAGATAATCCTTTAATTGCACAACAAGAGGTACACTCCATGGAAAAGAAAACCATTCTTGACACTTTTGCAGAGAATCTGAAGTCCTGCAGAAAGGCTCTCAAACTCACTCAAGCTGAGATGGCAAAGCAGATAGGCGTCTCTACTTCCTTCATTACAGAGATTGAAACAGGGAGAAAAGCTCCTTCATTTGGTACAATTGAGAAGATATCGAAAGTAACAAATACGCCTGCATGGGCCTTCTTCAATGACAATTTTGGGAAAGGTATAGAGATTGAAAACAATGATCTTGAAAAACTTAGGATGATATTGAAGGAGACTACGAATAGAAATATCGACATTATAATCGATGAACTTGTAAAGAATTGAAACAATGGGGAGCCTGATGGCTCCCCAAATCATTTTACAGCTGCTTGTATATCAAGCAACTCCACTAGCAACAACGACCATTACGACTACAAAACCCATCACAGCCCATAGAGCAAAGAGTGGAAGGACGAACTTGAGCCACTTCTTGAAATCGACACCAGCAACTGCAAGAGATGCCATCAAGGTTCCACTTGTTGGGAATAT
>JAILRW010000155.1 GCA_024698005.1 Sphaerochaetaceae bacterium
CGTCCAGCTGCTGCCTACATTGGAATGATAGGATCAAAGAACAAGATTGCATACGTATATGAAGAAGCCGAGAAGCATGGTTTTGACAAGGAAGAGCTTGAGAAGGTACACGCCCCTATCGGACTTAAGATTGGTGGGGACAATCCCCAGGAAATTGCTGTTTCTATCATGGCAGAGATAATCAGCGTCTATTCGAAGAAGAAACATACATCCACTGTAGATATTCCATTTTTGGAAATGCTCACAAGACAGACAGAGGGCGTGCTTTGCAGGATAATTTCTAAATCCGGATCAGGGCCAAGGTCTGTTGGAACCCAGATGCTTGTAACAAAATCTGGCATCGAGGGAACAATTGGTGGTGGCTCTCTTGAAACAAGTGTCATTGAAGATGCCAGGAAACTCACAGAAGAGAGAATGATAAAGCACTATGGCCTGAACTCTTCAGACCTAGGTATGGCCTGTGGTGGAGAGGTAGATATACTCTTTACAAAACTGGATTGAACAATAAAAAAGCACTCTGTACCGAAAAATACAGAGTGCATTCTTGTGATCAAATAAGTTACTTTATCTTTCCAAGAGCTCTCAAAAGCTTTTCAGGAGTCATTGGCCAGCTTGTCAGCCATACACCGCAGGCATCGTGAATTGCGATACCGATTGCAGGGGCGGCTCCGTTACAAGCAATTTCAGAGATGGACTTTGCGCCGTATGGACCATACTTGTCATCGATGTCTATCAAGACAGACTTGAAGTCATCTGGAGCTTCGTTGATCATAGGTGTTCCGTAGTCTGCAAGGTTTGCATTGATACAGTTACCATCCTTATCAAGTACCATATCCTCGTACATTGAGTGTCCGATCGACTTCATTGCAGCCCCGTACATCTGACACAGTGCAAGCTCTGGGTTGATTGGAGTACCTGCATCCTGAAGTGCATAGAACTTCTGGACCTTCATTTCACCTGTCTTTATGTTGACTGCGACCTGAGCGAAGTGTGCACCATATGGAACACTGGATGCCTTGGTAACGAAGGAGCCGTGTGCTATGCACTGACCTCTTCCTTCACCACTGATTGCTGTGTGTGAAAGATCACCATAGGTAAGTACTCTGCCACTAGCCTTGGAATAGACTTCACCAGGGTATCTGACTTCGAGATCCTCGAGTTTCTCTTCCATCTGAAGTGCAGCTTCTTCAAGAATGAGCTTCTTGAGCTTTTTAGCAGCATCGAGAGAAGCATTTCCACTGAAGAATGTACCAGAGGAAGCATAAGAACCAGTATCGAATGCACAGGCATCAGTATCTCCAGAGACAACTGAAATCTTGTCCATTGGGAGCTTCAATACTTCAGAACAGACCTTAGCAGAGATTGTATCCAGACCAGTTCCGATATCAGCAGCACCACTGTTGAGGATGACAGTACCGTCAGTCTCAAGCTTGGCAATTGCTTCAGCGTGGTCAAGACCTGGAAGACCTGAACCCTGCATGATCATTGCAAAGCCCTTACCAATCTTCCAATCTGGATCTCCAGACTCTTCTCTCTTGCCCCAGTCAATCATCTTGGCACCCTGCTCAATTGCCTGGTCAAGACCACAGGAACCAACAGGAACAACATTACCCGCACGACCTTCGCCAAGACCTGCAAGAATATCAAGCCTATAACCTTCATAGACGTGGTTCTTCTCGACCAAGGTCTTGTAGTCGACACCGAGCTTCTCAGCAAGCTGTGCCATTACCATCATAAGACCATAGGTTCCCTTTGGAGTACCATAGCCCTGGTATGCACCAGCTGGTGGAGTGTTGGTGTAGTAGATCTCAAGATCATACTTCATGTTATCGACTGCAAAGAGTGGAAGTGTCTTTGAACAGGAGTTCATTGGAACAGTGAGACAGTGGTTACCGTATGGGCCAGTGTTAGCCTTTACCTCAAGGTAGATTGCTGTAATCTTGCCATCCTTCTTACCGCCCATCTTTACATAGACGCGCATTGGATGACGAGTTGAGTTGGCAATGAACTCTTCCTTTCTGGTATTTCTGTAATAGACTGGCTTGCCAGTGATCCAGGTTGCATAAGCTGTGACATCCTCAACAAGGATATCCTGCTTTGAACCATAGCCACCACCTACTCTCTCCTTGACGACATGAATCTTGTTCTCTGGAATCTGGCAGACCCAACCGACAATTCTTCTGACATGGTATGGAACCTGTGTAGAAGCGTGGACAATGAGTCTTCCATTTTCGATACAGCAGTAACATACATGTGGTTCAAGTGGAGTGTGCTGGATCTGACTTGTCTGATAAGTTCCTTCAACTACAGCATCAGCTTCAGCAAATGCCTTCTCTACATCGCCAATTTCACCCTTGTTGGAAGCAGCGAGGTTACGGTGTGCATCAGCTCTGAGAGGGAACTGGTAGACAACCTTTCCTTCTCTCTCATCCCCTACCTTCTTGTTGTATTCAGCAAGATCAGCAGGAGCACCGGCTCTGTATTCAACAGGGCCGTTGTGAACAATTGGAGCGCCCTTTGCCATAGCCTCTTCAACGGTATATACGGCACCAGTTGGCTCATATACGACCTTGATGAGTGAAGCTGCCTTTTCAGCGATTTCAGCATTTCTAGCAACAATACCAGCAACTCTGTCACCAACATGCCTTACCTTCATGTTAAAGAGTCTTCTATCATGAGGGCTTGGCTCAGGGTTTCCCTGACCTGCAGACATGTAGTAGACATCTGGACAGTTGAATGCAGTTATGATCTTTGCAACACCATCAAGCTTTTCAGCTTCACTTGTATCAATTGACTTGATATAAGCAGATGCAAATGGAGAGCGCAGAATGTGAAGACACCAAGCATCAGCTGGTACCTTATCTTCTACAAACACTCTTTCACCAGAAACGAGGGAAGCTCCATCGATCTTATCAAATGGCTTTCCGACTATATCGAGCTTAGGTCTGAAGGAAGGAGCAATCTCGCTCTTATATTCGCCATAATCTCTGAGTTCTGTTGCAAGCTTGACTGCAAGGTAGTAGTGCTCATAGCCAGCATCACGGATGAATATACCAGTGAGGACTTCCTTTATCTCTTCTCTTGTTGGATTTGGATTGTGCTCCAAAAGCCAGGTGAGAATAAGTGCAGCAGTTGGTGCATTGTAAGCACTCTGGACAATACCTGAACTTATCATGGCCTTCTGCACAAAGTTGAGTTCTCTTCCATTGAGGAGAGATTCAGGAGTTCTTATATCAGCACCTTCTGCCTGATAGAACAGAATCAGATTGGAATAGCGGAGCTTACCATTGAAGACTATGGTATCAGAACCTGCAAAACCTTCTGCATCGTCACTATCTCTTACACTGTTATAGCCAGCTGTAAAGAGAACGTCTCTAAGTCTTGCATCCTCTTTTGCGGTAAGAGTCATATTCTCACCGTTGATTCTACATTTGATCTTCATTTGGCCTCCTTCAGTGTGAATACTGTACTAGCAAGGTACTTCTTGTACTCAGCACTTCCCTCTAGAGTGTCCTTGTATTCGACCTTCTTATAGATATCGGGAGTATCACCACAGACCAAAGCAGAGCCCTTTACAGAGAGGGCATAGCTGTCACCAACTTTGGCAGCAATTACTGCAGCATGAGTATTTGCAGTTATACCAAAGCGATGTACATACCCCTTTGTTGCGGGGTCAATGATGAAGTATTCAATAAGTCTCTTGCAATCTGAATTGGCATACTCGCTGACCTTCTTAAGCTCCTCTCCGTGTGGAGTGATGGACATGAAGGAAACGCCAGCAGCAGCTAGAGCTGCAATCAAGTAACTGTCATCTCTTCTAGCGCCAACATTGCCACCGATAGTTGCAGCATTTCTCTTTTCAAATGATGCGCAGAATCGGCAGGCACTCTTCAGATATTCAGGAACAAGATCACTCTCGACCAGCTCCTGAAGAGTTACTAGAGCACCAATTTTCAGCTTTCCATCCTCTCCCTTTTCGATGGTAGAAGGAACTAGACCGTTGATATCTATGAGCTCTGTGTTTTCGCCCATTGGACCATTCAGCCTAAGATCCTCTGTTCCACCAGCAAGATAGAGAGCGTCCTCTTTCTCCTTTTTGAGCATCACTGCTTCAAGTGGGGTCTTTGGATGATGAATGACCATAAACTCTCCTTTTACTCAATAATTCCAGGCTCTGGCTGATCAGCACAAACACTCAGAAAGTGCCTCAGCATATTCTTGGTAGTAGCACGTCTGAATTCAGGCATTGCATGAGGTGAGATGACACCATCCCATGCTTCTACGAACTCTTCAATGAAACTTGAAAGCTCGAAGATTGGCTTTCCTATAAGCATCTTCTCCACTTCTCTACTTCTTGCAACCTTAGGACCAGCAGCACCAGAGGAAGCTCTGAAATCGGTGATTACACCGTTTTCGACCTTCATGATCGAAGATAGAGTGAGCTTACTGATTGCATTGGCTCTACGAGTTCCAATCTTTCTGTAGTAGCCATAGGTATAATCTGGCTTTGGAATTCGTACGGCTACAATGATCTCATCTTCAGCAAGCTGGTTCTTCTTTGCCTTTATGATGAAGTCATCGACCTTCATCTCTCTTGTGTTATCAAGGCTCTGAAGTACAACTGTTGCATCGAGAAGAATGAGTGGCTGAGGAAGATCACCCTTAGGAGAGGAGTTTCCAATATTACCACCTATGGTTGCAGTATTTCTGAGAGAAACAGCACCCATCTTTGAAGCAGCAAGGCGTACAAAGTATGGAACTCTTTCGTCCTTTGCAATCTCTACACTTGTAGTGAGTGCGCCAATAACAACAGTTCCATCTTCCTCTACTTTTATCCCCTTGAGTTCATCAAGCTGTGTGATGATCATGACTGGGAATGGGAAAACAGGAGTGATTCCAACGCCTCTCTTATAAGCGACCATGAGATCGGTACCTCCAGCAAGAGGAACAGCACCGGTTTCCTTTCTTATCTTAAGAGCCTCTTCGAGGGTCTTTGGGATATAGCATGTGTTTACCATAGACCTTCTCCTTTCCTGCTAGCCAGGAGAATGGATTCGACTATGAGATCATAGCCTGTACAGCGGCAGATATTTCCACTGATTGCAACTCTGACATCCTCTTCAGTTGGATGTGGATTTACAAGCAGTAGAGCCTGAGCAGCCATTACCATGCCAGGGATACAGAAGCCACACTGTACAGCTCCGCCCTCAGCAAAAGATTCGACTAGGCACTGTCCCTGAGGGGTCTCCCTCAGACCTTCAATAGTGACAATATCATCACCATCAATAGCACCAACAGGGATGATACAGGAGGTGACAAGCTTTCCATTCTTGAGAACAGAACAAGCACCACACTCACCTTCTCCACAGCCTTCCTTGGTTCCGGTAAGCTGGAAGCCCTCTCTCAGGACATCCACCAATCTTCTAAGTGGGTCGCCTTCATAGAAGACAACCTTTCCATTCAAGGTAAATTTAATCTTGCTCATTTTCTATCTATTACCCCCTGAATATCTTCTGGTGGCATTGGAATCTTGAAGGTGTCCCTACCTATAGCTCTTTCTACAGCACCCATGTATGCAGCATCTGCGCCGTTGAATACCAATTCGCCCATGCCCTTTGCACCATAAGGTCCCCATGGATATGGGTTATCTACCAGGAACCACTCCTGATGAGGGAAGTCCATACTGGTTGGGATAATATAGGAGGACATGCTTCTTTGCTTGAAGCGACCGTTCTTGCACTCCATCTTCTCAAGAGCAGCATAGCCAAGAGACTGGACTATACCACCATTGACCTGGCCATGGACGATCAACTTATCAATAGGTCTGCCGATATCATGGCTGGACCAGATGCCCTTTGTTGTAACTTCCTTGGTAATCTTGTCGACTTCAACTTCGACAACACATGCACCCCAGCCATAGCCAAGGTATGCATCACCTCTGAAGGTTGTCTGATCCCAAGGATGTCCTTCTGGATGCTCATACTGCTTTACAACTTCGAAGTCACCCTCTTCCCATCTCTCCTTCATCTCCTTAGCTGCCTTCTCACAGAGGAAACCGACAACCATTGTAGAACGGCTTGCAGCGGTTGGACCGGAGTCAACGACCTTAGATGTATCTGGGTTGTTGTAGAAAACATTATCAATATCGATTCCAATTGTGTCGGAAACGATCTTCCTCATGATGGATCTGAAGCCCTGTCCCATTTCAGTGGAACCACAAAGGATGTAGACCTTGTCTCCTTCCTTTCTGAGCTTGAGCTTTGCCTTGATGATTGCCTGTTCACCATTACCGGTAAAAGCACCACCATGGTTGTAGAAGCTGATTCCGATACCCTTTCCGGAACCGATCTTGTACTCCTTGACCTTTCTGTAGTAGTCGGAAGCATCAGTAATCTGCTTCATCATCTCTTCAAGCACAACCTTTTCTACGATATGGCCCTGAGTTATGGTCTCTTCGCCCTGCTTGAGGAAGTACTTCCTCTTGTACTCTGCAGGATCATAGCCATACTCTCTTGCGATGTGGTCAAGGTGCATCTCGATTGCGTAGAGAGTCTGAGGAGCACCGAAGCCTCTGAATGCACAGGTTGGGAAGCAGTTAGTTGCAACACCATAGCCCCAAGCTCTTGCACATGGGAAGCGATATACACCAGTTGAGTGGAATACACCACGCTGGAGAACAACGTAGGAGCTAGTAAGATAAGCGCCTGCATTGTAGTAGATCTTGATATCAGTTCCGAGTATGTTGCCCTGCTTGTCGACACCAGTTCTGAATACTGTTCTGGATGGATGTCTCTTTACACTGAACTCCATATCCTCTTCTCTGTCGAAGATCATGAAGATAGGCTTCCTAATCTTGTTGCAAGCAACAATAAGTGGACCTGCCAGGACATCTGGGAAGTGTTCCTTTCCACCAAATGCACCACCAGTAGTCATCTGTCTGACGATGATATCTTCTGGCTTCATGCCCATTGTGCAGGCAATAGAAGTTCTGATGTAGAATGGGCACTGTGCTGAAGCGTAGATAATGAACTTGCCATCTTCATAGTCACAAGCTACAGAGTTGGTCTCCAGATGAACATGCTCATGGTAACCAGTCTCGAAGGTCTCTTCGATAATCCTGTCTGCATTCTTCAGAGCTTCGTCTACATCAGGACCCATCTCACACTCGAGCTTGCACATGATGTTGTCTTCACCATTGATGATCGCCTTCTTCTCAAGAGCCTCATCGATAGTGGTTACAGCAGGAAGTTCCTCGTAGTTCACTACAACTTGCTTTTCAAGCTCATAGAGTAGGCCTCTATCACGACCAACAAGAATACCAATTGTCTCTCCTATGAACTTGACGTCACCATCAGCAAAGCATCTATAGTCCTCTGCTATCATATGGAGAGCATTCTTACCGCCTTCTGGTATATCCTTTGCTGAAATATAATAATAGTCAGAAGGTAATTCAGGTACATCAACAGAAAGAATCCTTCCTCTTGGTATAGTGGAACGGATCATCCTAGCATAAAGCATACCAGGCAAACGGAAATCACAAAGGTACTTTGCCTCTCCTCTGGCCTTCTCGTATGCATCCACACGCTTCATACTATCAGTAATATGGGTAACTGCCATAAATCCTCCGCAACACACCATTATATAAGGAATTACACAATGGTGCACAGCATAATCTTTGACTTTAGTATACACCTAAATGGGTCCAAGCGAATGAAAACTTTTACAATTTGTTGCGTTTTGTTGTCATCTTTTAAAATAGTGTAAAAAAAGTTAAATCTGATTACTTGCAATACAATCGAGTAGGTAGGCCTCAGCATCCGTTTTCCAGCTGAGGCTTTCCTCTCACACCACCGTACGTACCGGTCTGGTATACGGCGGTTCAATCATATTTCAACCCTAACAGTAGTTGTTCGCCACTAGTCCT
>JAILRW010000008.1 GCA_024698005.1 Sphaerochaetaceae bacterium
TTTCTCTTGACTGCCTCAATATCTATCATTGTGAAACGAGAGTGAGGAACCAGGAATCTATCATCAAAACCGCGAGTGAGTGGATTGTCATAGTTCTTATGCAGAAGCTGATGAGGAAATACTCCAAACAGCTTATTTGTAAGCAGTTTCTTACCAATTCCATAGTGGTGGTACAGACCAGCCTGGGAACCCCAGCAGATGTGGACGGTAGAGAAAACATTTTTTCTTGAGTTGTCCATAAGGTGAACTAAAGAGTTCCAGTAATCGACATTCTCAAAAGGAAGCTTCTCAACTGGAGCTCCTGTGATGATAAGGCCATCGAACTTGTCATCAATTACATCCTCAAGACGGACATAGAACTGAGTAAGATGCTCCATATCCTCTGCCTTTCTATGATCAGTTTCAAGCATAATGAGCTTCAAATCAATTTGCAGAGGTGTATTTGCCAGCATTGTCATGAGCTGGATCTCAGTAGTCTCAATCGTTGGCATGAGATTCAATATACCTATCTTCAGTGGTCTAATCTGCTGAGAAGAAGCTCTGGTGTCTGTCATTACGAAGACGTTCTTTCTTTTCAGTTCATCAGAATGGGGGTAATCCCTTGGTAGTAGAATTGGCATATTTACTCCTTGCCTAACAGCTGTGTGTGGTTATCGTAAGATAGCCATCAATTATTTGTCAAACTACAGCACCTAATTGTGGTCAAGTTTGTCAGTTTTTTAATCTTCTTCATAGCCTCGGCGATGCCTTGAATTCATATAGGAAAAATAAGATCTTTTTTCCTCCAGCATTTCAGCATCCTCGTGCCCTACTCTCTTGGTCCACTTTGAGTAGTTCTTGCCGTCACTTTTTATCCTTGTCCTGTTCTTTTCTCTCAGATCTTCTTCGCCATTTGCCATGATATGAATCTATTATCTTTTCAAGTTTTGTTAAAGGGCATAGAAAATGCCACCCCTGCGAGTGGCATTAAATAGATAAGTTAAATCTCTATTACTTGGAATACTTCTTCTTGATGTAGAAGATGAAGGCTGCCATGAATACAAGACCAATGAGCAACGAGATGATTGCATTCTGAACGAAGCCTGCAACAATGTAAGTAAGGAAGGAGATTCCTGCAACACTGATTGCATATGGAAGCTGTGTGGAAACATGGTTTACATGGTTACACATTGCACCAGCTGATGCCATGATAGTGGTATCAGAGATTGGTGAGCAGTGGTCACCACAAACAGCACCTGCCATACAAGCAGAGATAGAGATGATTCTCAAAGCACCTGCAGGGAATACAGCGATACAGATTGGGATGAGGATACCGAATGTTCCCCAGCTTGTACCAGTTGCAAAAGCGAGCAAGGATGCGATGATGAAGATGATTGCTGGAAGGAGGTTCTGAAGACCAGCAGCACTACCCTGTACGAGACCTGCAACATAATCCTTAGCACCGAGGGAATCAGTCATACCCTTGAGTGTCCAAGCAAGAGTGAGGATGAGGATTGCTGGAACCATTGCCTTGAAGCCATCAGGAAGACAGGACATTGCATCTTCGAAAGAGAGTACTCTTCTTGCGAGGTAAACAATGACTGTGATGATGACAGCACCAAGAGAACCGAGAACGAGACCTACTGAAGCATCACTGTTTGCGAAAGCATCGATAAAGTTCCACTGTGTATCCCCTTCTGAGAAGAAACCACCAGAGTAGATCATACCGATAGTACAGAGGATGATGAGGATTGCGATTGGGAAGATAAGATCGAATACTGTTCCCTTTGAATTCTCTCTCTCTTCAACGACATCTTCATATACAGCAAGTGTCTCTTCGAACTTTTTCATTGGACCATACTCAAGATTCAAAAGAACCATTGCGACCATGAATACGATAGTGAAGAGTGCATAGTAGTTATAAGGGATTGCCTTTACAAAGAGAGCAAGACCATTCTCGCCTTCTGTTACGAAGCCAGATACAGCAGCAGCCCAAGAGCTGATTGGTGCGATGATACATACAGGAGCTGCAGTAGCATCGATGAGGTAAGCAAGCTTCTCTCTGGAAACCTTGTACTTATCAGTTACAGGGCGCATTACAGAACCAACAGTAAGACAGTTGAAATAGTCATCAATGAAGATAAGGACACCAAGGCAGATAGTTGCAAGCTGTGCACCAACCTTAGTCTTGATGTGCTTCTTTGCCCAGTTACCAAATGCTGCAGAACCGCCGGCCTTGTTCATAAGAGCGACCATTGTTCCAAGCAGAACGAGGAAGATAAGAATACCTACATTGTAGCTATCAGCAAGGGAAGCTACAAAGCCTTCGTTTACAACATGATTCATCACACCTGTAAGAGAAGGACCTGCAAAGAATAAGCCACCAAGCACAATACCAATGAAGAGTGATGAGTATACCTCTTTGGTAATAAGAGCAAGTGCAATTGCTACAATTGGTGGAAGTAGTGACCAGAATGTTCCGTACATTATTTGTTCTCTCCTTTCTTATTCTTATCAGAAAGAACATCAATAGCATAATTCAGAGCGTCGAGCTGTTCAGCAGCAACGATGAGCTTAATATC
>JAILRW010000045.1 GCA_024698005.1 Sphaerochaetaceae bacterium
AGCCTAGAAAGAAATAGAATCTTCTCCAGATCTTGATATTCAAGATAATTTTCAAGTGTCATCACAACTCCTAAAGCTGCAGGTTTTCAACGGTGTAGCTGTATCCCTGCTCGGAAAGGAACTTCTGGCGGTTGAGGGCAAAATCTTCTTCGCTGGAGAACTTGGTAATTATTGTATAGAAGTGGCTGTCCCTCTGTTTCGGTCTGAGGATTCTTCCCAATCTCTGAGCCTCTTCCTGTCTTGAGCCGAATGTACCCGAGACCTGGATAGCCATTGAGGCATCAGGGAGATCTATTGCAAAGTTCGCGACCTTGCTAACGATCAGAATTCGCTCCTTTCCGCTTCTGAAATCATCGTATAGCTGGTCACGCTTCTTATTGGTCGTGGTTCCAGTTATCATAGGCCAGCCAAAGCGCTTCTTTATCTCATTCAACTGGTCGATATACTGTCCGATAATCAATATCCTATCTTCAGAATGCTCCTCAACTAACTTTTTGACAAGCAATATTTTATTAGGATTTTCACTAGCAATCCTGTATTTCTCTCTGTTTTTGGCGAGGGCATATTTGACTTCAAGCTCTTGAGGTAGGTCTATCCTTATCTCATGGCAGTAGGCTTTAGCAATGTAACCCTGCTTTTCAAGCACTGACCAAGGCACGTCATATCGCTTTGGACCCACCAGAGAAAATACTTCATCTTCTCTGCCATCCTCTCTTACCAGGGTCGCTGTAAGACCTAGGCGATAGACTGATTGAAGTGATGAGGTAATCTTGAAGACAGGGGCAGGGAGCATGTGAACTTCGTCGTAGATAACAAAGCCCCAGTTGTATTGTGAGAGGATCTTGAAGTGCTTGAAGTCAGCTTCAACATTCTCTCTCCAGGTCAGGACCTGATAGGTACAGACCGTTACTGGTTTTATCTCTTTTATCTCTCCAGAGTACTCTCCAACTTCTGATTCTGTGAGGGTAGTTTTGTCTAGTATTTCCCTGATCCACTGGTGGACAGAGGCAACATTGGGGCAGAGTATAAGAGTATGGGTCTTGAGACGGGAGAGGGCAATGAGACCAACAATAGTCTTCCCTGATCCACAAGGAAGGACTATGTTTCCATAGCCAGTTCCCTTTTCCATATTGCCAAGCAGTGCATTGACACTATTCTCCTGATACTCTCTTGCTTCAAAACTGTTCTTGAGCTCTACCTTGAGCTCTTCTCCCTTTTTCATAGGGACAAGATCATCTACAGGGAAGCCCAGCTTTATAAGTCTGACTTTGACTTCACCTCTGTATAGAAGTGGTACTGTAAAGCTGTCATTACCATAAGGTGTGAGAAGATTCTTCAAACTCTTCTCTGCAGCAAGCTGACGGTAATAGAGATCTCTCTTGCAGGAAAGGATCAGTGTGTTTTCATCAAGTTCATCAAGAATTAGAGACCCAAATCTTGATGCTGTATCCTCGATGAAGAATAGAACACTTTGAGGGATGTCAAATCTGGACCACTTGTTCAATGTCTCGATAGCCTTCTTGGCTGAATAGCCTGAGGAACAGGCATTCCAGAGTGATAGGGCTGTAATTTCATAGGTGTGTACGTGTTCAGGACTTTTGATCAGTTCTGTAAAGACAATGAGTTCATTTCTGCACTCCTCAGCAAGAGGGGAGTGTATGTCTAGAAGAAGTGTCCTGTCAGACTGTACTACGAGTGGTCTTTCCATATTCAATTAGCCTCTGAAATGAGATATTCATCCATGATGGCAAGAGCTGCCATCGCTTCAACAACAACTACTGCTCTTGGAACAATGCATGGGTCGTGTCTGCCCTTGATCAGGCAGGTCGTATTCTCCAAATCTTTAGTAATTGTGAGCTGCTCTCTAGAAATAGAAGGGGTTGGCTTGAATGCTGCACGGAAGACGATTTCATTGCCGTTGGAAATTCCTCCAAGTATTCCTCCTGAGTGGTTGCTGTTAAAGCTCACCTTGCCATCCTCAACTCTCATCTGGTCGTTGTAGAGACTTCCCTTCATCCTGGCACTTTCAAACCCTTCTCCGATCTCAAAGCCTTTGCAGGCACCGATGGACATTATTGCTGCTGCCAGTCTTGAAGAGAGCTTATCAAAGCAAGGTTCTCCAAGGCCTACAGGAACACCTGTGATGTGGCATTCTACAATACCTCCAACACTTTCTCTCTCTTCTCTTGCCTTTTCTATGGCCTCTTTCATCAGGATTGTCTTTTCACTGTCAGGACAGCTTAGTTCATTGGAAATACTATCCCAGTTGCAATTCTCAGCCTTTATACCAGCAACTTCTACTGTTCCAGCCTTTATTTCGATACCTTTGCTTCTCAAAAACAGTTTTGCAAGAGCGCCAGCGGCAACGCGGCTGCTTGTCTCTCTTCCTGAACTTCTTCCACCACCACGGTAATCCCTGATTCCATATTTCATCTCATAGGTGTAGTCAGCATGGGAAGGGCGGAAGAGATCCTTTATTTCAGAATAGTCCTTTGACTGCTGGTTCTCGTTTTCAAGAATCATGCAGATAGGCATACCAGTTGTAGTACCTTCAAATACTCCTGAGAGGACCTTTATCTGATCCTTTTCATCTCTTTTTGTTCCCAGAGAGTTCGCACCTGGTCTTCTTCTATCCATTTCGCTCTGGATGAATTCCAGATCGAATGCAATGCCTGCTGGAAAGCCATCGACAACAACCCCAAGGGCTCTGCCATGACTTTCGCCGAATGTTGTAACCTTCATCAGTCGTCCAAATGTATTTCCAGCCATATTAGATCACCTCCAGGTCGAGTTCTTCCAGAATCTTCTTTACTGTCTCATCCTTGTCCTTGTATTCTCCGAGCTCAATAACTGTATCTGCATATTCTCTGTAGATCTTGTCTCTTCTTGTAAACAGGATATGCCAGGAGCCTTCGATGTCTTCCTTGTCCAGGAAAGGAGGAATGCCAGATTTCTCTATTATCTTCTTTAATAGAAGCTCTTCTGGACGGGAAAGGTAGACTATCTTTCCATTGCTCTTCAAATTGTCCATCAAAGCAGTATTATCAGCAGCACCGCCACCTAGAGACATAACAACATTGCAGTTTTCATCCAGGTATTTCTTTACCTCTTCTGCTTCCAGCTCCATGAAGGCTTCTTTTCCGTGATTTCTATAGAAATCTCTGACGCTCATGCCATCTAGAACTGAAAGCATAAGATCATCAGAGTCGATCCATTTTCTACCCAACTTGGCTGCAACTCGCTTTGCTGCGGTAGTTTTTCCTGAATGTTTAAGACCTGTGAAAAATAAAGACACAAAAAGCCTCCAAAGTGTGATGTATAAGCATACACCTTTTGGAGGGATTTTTCCATAAAAGTCTACTTAACGTCGAACTTGTCTATTAAATTGTTTTCGTTTGCTTTCTTATTGATGTTCTTTTGATTTCTCAGGAAAGATCTTCTTTCCTTTTTTTCAATGATCTTGGCCTCATTGAAGTTTTTCCTCATATCATCCTCATATCGATTGGTCGGAACACTTTTCTTGATCGTGTATCTGAACTGAATGATGACGATGAGGTAGGTTATAGACAGGATAAGAGGGAAGAATGAGAACTGGAAAGGAAGTGCCAATAGAAGGGATGGCACCATTATCAGATTGAGAATATAGAAATCAATTAGAAGTGAAAGAATGAAAGGCAGTATCCAGAAAAGTCCCTGCCTGGAGAAGATGAACTTTATGCATAGATATGTTGATACAAAAGACAGCATGAGACTTGAGATTGGAATGAGGTATTCGTTCATATGAATAAATAATAATCCTAATTCATATCTTGAAGAAATACCTTTTTTCCATAATCGTTTTACTTCCTCATTTCTATTTCTTATAATGCTTCATATGGGAAAGCTTTGTGTACTAGAAAATAATGGTCTTACCAACAGAGAACTTGAAAGACGAGAACGTGAAAGAGTAGAGGATATTAGAGGTGCCTACTATAGAGATACTACTGCAATTATCCACTCTTCTCCTTTCAGACGATTGAAGCATAAGACCCAGGTCTTCTTTGCTCCTGCAAACGACCACATCTGCACTAGGATGGAGCACTCTTTGCATGTTGCCTCAATTGCTGCCACGATCTGTCGTCCTTTCAAACTCGACACAGAACTTGCCTGGGCCATTGGGCTTGGTCACGATCTGGGACACACCCCATTTGGTCATGTGGGAGAGAGAATCATAGATGAAAAGAGCAAGGAGTTTGGCTATGGTGGCTTTGAGCATGAGATAAACTCTCTCAAGGTCGTAACAAAGCTGGCAGCAAACGGTAATGGTCTCAATTTGACCTATGCTGTTAGAGATGGCATAGTCAGCCACTGCGGTGAGGCATTCAATGAGAGGATAAGACCAACCTTCAAGGTAAAGGACTTTTCTAAGATAACGACCAGAAAGGGTCTAATTCCTGCAACCTGGGAAGCTACGGCTGTCAGATTTGCGGATAGCATTGCCTATCTTGGACGTGATTATGAGGATGCCTCCAGACTTGGACTATTAGAGAGCCATCCTCTCCCTGACAAGATATCCAGTGTAATAGGGCACACCAATGCCGAGATAATAAACACACTTGTACTCGATTTGATTGAGAACACTGATCCTGAAACTGGAATGGGTTTTTCAGAAAGGACTTTTGAAGCTATCAAGCTCATGAAGAACTTCAACTATGAGTTCATCTACAGAAGTGAAATTCTCAACAGCTACACTATGTACTTCAAGAGGCTTATAAATTTCATTATCGATTATCTACTTTATATCTATGACCACTACGGCTTTGACAAGAGTGGTTATGATAAGGAAAAGAATATGGTTGCAGCAGGTTTCTATAGCCACCTTGTAGAGATGCAGAATATCTATAAAGATGCAGATGGAAACTTGGAAATAAAGAAGATGGTCCTTGATTACATTGCCGGAATGACAGACAACTTCTGTTCAGATTGTGGAAGGGAAATTCTATCACCAGATCATCTGAACGATTCGATAGAGATAAGTCAGATGGGAAGATGGTTCGATAAGAGGAAGATTACTTTTTAGGTTTGAGCCTTTCAATTTCCTTGATGAACTGTGATAGATCATCAAAGGCCCTGTAGACAGCTGCAAAGCGTACATAGGCAACAGGGGAGAGTGTATATATCTCTTTTAAGGTGATTTCACCAATCTGCTTTGAGGTTATCATTCTGGAACTGCCTGCAAGCTCGTTGATCTCCTCTTCAATCCTGTCGAGGACATTCTGAAGATCCTTTTCATCGATCTTTAATTTTTCAGTACAGGTTCTTATTCCACGCTCGATCTTTGCTCTGTCGAAATTCTGAAGTCTTCCATCTTTTTTTGTAACAATGATTGGACGTTCTTCATAGCGTTCATAGGTTGTATATCTAAAGCCACAGTTCAGACATTCTCTTCTTCTACGCAGGGAAGTTCCCTCTTTATTCATTCTTGATTCGAGTACTTTATCATCTGGATGTGAGCAACGTGGACATTTCATAGTTTAAATTGTAATAAATAAATATAAGAAAATTCAAGAATAATACTTTGCTGTTTTCAAATTCACAAATAATTATTTTTTTAACAAATAAATTCAAATTGTGTTGAAATAATAACTAAATTTAAGCTAAATTAACTGCATGGCTAATTCAATTGCAAATTGTGTAAAAGTAATCATAAACAGAAGTCCATTCATTATAGAAATGCTGATGCAGGATGTCATCAGCTACTCAAATCTGGCTCGTTTCATCCAGAGTAAGGTCGAGGCAAGCTATGGTGAGCCTGTAAAGCTTTCAGCTATAGTGATGGCTGTCAGACGCTACGCAGATGACCTGAGACAGGAGGGTAAGAACACTACCCACGAGAAGATCAACTATGAGATTTCAATGAAGACAAATATTTTCGATGTGAACTTCGTTCGTGATGATAACTTTGTAAAGTGCATCTCCGACCTCTACGAAAAGGTAGAGCCAGGAAAGGGTGACTTCTTGAATATCTCAATTGGTAGCCATGAAATCTCTCTCGCTGTTTCTGATAAGTTCCGCACTGCAGTAGAAGAGCTTGTAAAGAATGAAGAGATCCTTCACAAGAAGGAGAACATGGTTGCTCTTACCATCAACTTTACTGGAGACTTCTTGAAGACTCCTGGTATTCTCTACATGGCAACAAGAAAACTCGCCTGGGAGAACATCAACCTCACAGAGATCGTTTCTACAATGAATGAGCTCACATTCGTAATCGAAAGAGAAGATAGCCTCAAGGCATTCGATGTACTTCAGTCCTTCTTCGATGAAGAGATCTAAGATATGAGCATCCTCCTTTACAGGGCAACAGCGGTTGTCCTGTTTAATTTTATAGGAAGGAATTTTCTCATCTTCTCTCTTCCTGTTTTGCTTCCAGCATAGATGTCCATCTTGAACTTCTTCTTCTCATAGACAAACTCATCTGTGTATACAAACTCACTTCCATCACAGTATTCGATATCCATACCAAGGTGCTTCAGGATGGCATGGGAGGCAGCAATATCCCATACAAAAACAGGAGGAAGGATTGCACCCTGTACCTGAGAGATAAGCGCAGGTGCAAAGAGATGAATGATAGAGGAGCCAAAGGAACGTGCCTTTCCCTTGAAGCTAGTAAAATCTATGTGGTGAATATGGTTTGAACCGATCAATATCTGTTTGATTTCATCCTTGTCGCCTTGTAAAGAAAAGGCTTCTCCGTTTACTAGCAGCTCCTTTCCTGGATCAAGTCTAATGAATAGTTCATCAGTAGCTAGGCCAAAACGAGGACAGGAGATAATTGCACCAACTGGATTCAAATGTTCATCAAGAATTCCTAGTGAAACTGCAAAAGAACCAAGCCCCTGAGAGTAAACATCAGTTCCATCAATTGGATCGAGCACAAAGATGTATGGAGCATTCTCTCTTCTAATTATTGGAAACTCTTCTGATACAAACGTACATTCTGGAAATAGGGTAGTGATGGTGTTTTCAATAATTGTTGAAACTTCAAGATCTGTCTCAGTGAGAACAGAACCATCTGCCTTGAAGCTTCTATGGATATCCTTCTGCCTTTCCTTGGCGTACTCTCCACATTTTCTTATTTTTGCTGCAAGTACATCTAGCTTATCTTCTTCAAGAACGAACATTGTAATTTTCCTCTTTTTCAAATACTCTGTCCTGCGTGGATAATAGAACTGCAGGTCAGGTAAAAGATTACATCAGAAAATCGACGCCATACAAGGAATATTCGCGCTCTCAGAGAGGTGTATTCCTTCTCTCGGCACTCGAAGGTTACCCCCTTAGCAGAGCCGTAGAGCTCTGGGCAAGAAAGCGGGGTGGAAGAGTTGTCGCTCTCTGTCCTACAGAAGACGTTGCCAAGGCGCTCAGTAATGACCTTTCTGATATAGATGACCTTCCTATTGTCTACTTCCCTTCATCTGGAAAGACTCTATATTCCAAGAACTCAATCTCTCAAAGTGAATATCAACAATCGAATGCACTTGAGAGGATACAGACTCTGAAGCAGGGAATTATAGTTACCTCCCTGAGAGCCTTTGCAACTCCTGTAATCAGCAAGAGTACACTCAAGTCTCTTTCCTGCGAGATACGCGTGCATGATGCATTCGATCCTGCATCCATCGCGAAGAAGTTGACAGATGCTGGCTACTTCAGAGGAAACAACTGTTATGAACCTGGTGTATTCTCCCTCAAGGGAGAGGTCATGGAGATCTTCCCATTTTCTGCAGAAAACCCAATAAGAATCCATGCCGATTGGGACGAGATAGGAAGAATCGACTACTACGATGCAGTAACCCAGAAGTCCATAAGAACTGTGTCAAGGTATTCGCTCTCTCTGATGAGTGAGGATGCTGAAATAGAGAGTGCTTCATTCCTCGATTACCTTACTGAGGACGATTATCCTTTCCTCGTTGGCAAGGAGAGGATGGATGTAGCCTGGAAAGCAATGGAAAATGAAGGCAAGGCACTCTTCAAGAAAGCCTATCAGGATAACCCTGATTCCATAATTCCAGATAAACTGCTTTCAAACCCAATAGTCTGGGCAGAGGAAAAGAGTAACAGGACAGTTGTCCACGATATACAGAAGGAAGGTGTCTATAAATTTGATATCTCCCAGGCAAGAAGCTATTTTGGCAATGTCACATACCTGAAGCAGGAGCTCAAGGGGTATGTTGATAATCACTGGAGAGTAGTAGTTCTAGCTCCAACAGTTGTCCAGCAGGACAGACTCAAGGGTGTACTAGTAGACTTCCCGACAGTTGAAATTCTTGTTTCTGATATTAGCCATGGCTTCACGATAGATGATGAAGAGCTTGTTGTAATTCTGGATCAGGAAATCTTTGGTCGCAGAAGAGAGAAGGCAAAGGCCATGGTTCAAGTCTCTTCAGCTCCTATCGATTCATTTGTCGACCTCAAGGAAGGGGACTTTGTCGTCCATATCAAATATGGAATCGGCAAGTTCATGAAGATCGAGAGAGTTAGAACAAGCCATAGCGAAAGAGACTACATCAAGATTCTGTATGCAGGAGATGAGTATCTCTATGTCCCAATCGAACAGGCTGACCTCGTACAGCGCTACATCGGCGCCGATGGCCGTTCTCCCAAGCTTGATAGCATGGGAGGTACTGGCTGGACAAAGAAGAAGGAAAAGGCCTTAAAGAACGCAGAAGAGCTCGCTGCAGAGCTTATCAAGCTATATGCAAAGAGGCAGAACTCTTTTGGTCATCCATTTGAAGCTGACACTGATCTGCAGCTTCAGTTTGAAGCCTCTTTCCCTCACGCAGAGACCCCTGACCAGCTAAAGTGTATAGAAGATATCAAGAAGGATATGGAATCTGACAAGGTCATGGACCGTCTGGTCTGTGGTGATGTCGGTTATGGCAAGACAGAAATTGCCTTCCGTGCAGCCTTCAAGGCAGCAATGAGTGGCCGTCAGGTTGCCTTCCTTGCTCCTACAACAATTCTTGCAGAACAGCACTATAGAAAGTTCAAGGAGCGTCTAGGTGAGATGCCAGTTAACTGTGCACTCCTGACAAGAATGGTCTCTGCAAAAGAACAGCGAAAGGCCCTTGCTGATGTAAAGGAAGGTCGAGTCGATGTTCTCTTTGGAACTCATAAGATCTTACAGAAATCAGTTGTCTGGAAGCATCTAGGATTGCTTGTAATTGATGAAGAGCAGCGCTTTGGTGTCAAGGACAAGGAAAAGATCAAGCAGTTGAAGGCAAATGTCGATTGTCTTGCTCTATCGGCAACTCCAATTCCAAGAACTCTATACATGTCACTTTTGAAGGTAAGAGACATGTCCCTCCTTACCACAGCTCCAAGAGAAAGACTTCCTATCAAGACCGTCATAACTGATTTCCAGACTCAGCGTATTGCTGATGCAATAAGGCGTGAGCTTGAGAGGGGTGGTCAGGTCTTCTATCTTCACAACAAGGTTCAGGACCTTGATGAAGTTACATATCAGCTTCAGCAGCTGGTCCCGGAGGCAATTATAGAGTCCGCTCATGGTCAGATGGATCCAGATTCAATGGAAGATATCATGCACCGCTTCATCTATGAGGGTGTTCAGGTGCTTGTTTCCACGACAATCATTGAAAATGGTATCGATATTCCAAATGCAAATACTATAATCATTGACCACGCAGAACGCTTTGGTCTTTCACAGCTGTATCAGCTTAGAGGAAGAGTAGGGCGAGCTGATAGGCAGGGATACTGCTATCTGATGTACCCGGATGAAAGCATGCTCAATGATGATGCAGTCAAGCGTCTGAAGGTGCTCTCTGAACATACAGAACTGGGCTCTGGCTTCAAGGTTGCCATGAAGGATATGGAAATTAGAGGTGCTGGTAATATACTCGGTGCCAAGCAGTCTGGACAGCTTGAAGCAATTGGCCTAGATCTATATATGAAGATTCTCGATGAGGAGATCAACAGACAGACACTTGGTGAAAAGAGTGCTCCAGAGCGCGAAGTCTTCCTTGAGCTTGATTACTCTGGCTTCATTCCTGATTCCTACATCAAAGATCCTGCAATCAAATTCGAGATGTACAAGAAGATATCTTCCGTCAGAAGTGATTACCAGCTCGAAGGGCTTAGGAATGAACTTGAAGACAGATTTGGGCAGATTCCTGCCGAGGTTGATAACCTTCTCTGTATTGCCCAGATCAAGATTATCTGTAAGCGTCTTGAAATCTATCATCTTTCTGAAAGCCGTGGTATTGTACAGCTTGAGTTTGGCCATCTGGCCGCACTCAACCCTGATAAGATCATCAATCTTCTTCGCCTTAGTGGAGGCAGAGTCAAGATGGATGCTAGCAGAATGAACTATATGAGAATGCAGACTGACGCTGTCTCCTTGAGAGATAAGGCACTCTTCATTCTCGATCAGCTCAGGAGACTTGAATAATGACTGAAGAACTCAGAGAAAGCCTAAATAGAGTAGAGGTAAGAACTGGAGAGCACAGAACTATCAAGAGCTATGTGCTCAGAAGCAATACCTTGGATGAAAAGCAGGAAGAGACTGTACAAAAGTATTATGAAAAATATGGTGTACGTTTTGTCGATGAAATGACAGATCCAAATTCACTTTTCTCAAATCCTGACAAGCCTGTTGTAATTGAAATTGGGTTTGGCATGGGTACTTCTACAATTCAGGTTGCCAGGGAGAGAAGTGAATACAATTACCTAGGGCTTGAAGTCTATCTCCAGGGCTATGTAAAGCTCTTGAAGATGATTGGTGATGAGGAGCTTGATAATATTCGCATCATGCGTTTCAACGCAGTAGATGTGCTTGAAAGGATGATCCCTGATGGCTCCATCCAGGGCTTCCATATCTTCTTCCCAGATCCATGGCCAAAGAAGAAACACCACAAGAGGAGAATCATTCAAAGTGATTTTGTCTCCCTGCTTGCTAGAAAACTTAGAAAGGGTGGTTACCTTTACCTTGTAACTGACTGGGAAGAGTATGCTGAGTGGATGATGGAGATAATCAGTCAGGAATCTCTTTTGAAGAACAAGTTCGATGGTTTTGCAAAACCTTCCGATTGGCGTCCTATGACAAAATTCGAGAGAAAAGGACTCGATAAGGACTACAAGATCAATGAACTCATGTTTGAAAGAATATGATGATTTAGCCAAAAAAATATTATCTAATATGACGATAGAATGGATTATCAGCGATGTCTTGGCGCTGATAATTCTTTTATTTAAGGAACAGAAAAATAATTTTCATGTTCTAGTTTAAAAAATATGATTGCCTTATGTTAATTATGAGTTAATTTTGTTAACCAAGGACAACTCTAGTTAACTATAAATTACGTTATCATCACCATAAAAAAAATTTTTTTTAATTAATTATTGTTTATATAATACATTACCTTTAAAATTTAAAATGATTTGGATTTTTTTTATATTTTTTTGGAGGACCTAGTAATGAGAAAATGTGAAAAAACATGGAATTCAAAAATCGTCGAACACAAAGGGTTCAGAGATTTAGGAAATTATGTTATCGAGCTTCCTGATTTCACTGATAAGAAGTCATGGGATATCGGACTTGCTGAAGCAAATACATATATTGACAATGGTGAATTACATACAATAGGGTGTACTGCCATGGCTAAAAGGAACAGCAAGGGTGAAGTCATCTTCGGTCGTAACATGGACCTAGATATTTCCCAGTCTCCAGCCTTTGTGTTCAAAACAACATATGGTAAGTACACGAATGTTAATGTTTTCTATCAGCCAGATTTTTACCTTCCTTATGAAGAAGTGCAGAAGTTGGACGAGATTGATCCACTTGTACGTAATATGATGCAATTCGCTGTCTGCGACAGTATCAATGAAAAAGGTCTGTACGTAGAAGCCAACATGAGAGAAAAGAACGAAAAACTCACATGTTATGGTCTTCATACTTCTCGTGGTGAGAAAACTCGTGCTGATGGCACACCATGGAGTGAACTTCGCGCTTCTACAATGTCAGTTGTTCAGCCTGTTACACAGAACTGCGCTACAGTAAAGGAAGCAATCGAGTATTTGAATAACAGCTATGACTGGTACTCTCCTTCATTTGGTCCAGCAGTCTCAAATATCCTTAATAATGCTAACATAAGCTACTTGGTAGGTGATGCTACTGGTGAATATGGACTCATTGAGATTGCACAGGACGAAATCAGTTATATTCCATACCAGTACGGACATGCAAACTTCTTCATTACACCAAAGTGGAATGCACTCGATATTCCTGGTTCCGGTGTTGGAAGACTTGCTATGGTCTCGAAGGTCATTGGTCCTGTCGATACACTCGAGGAAGCAATGGATGCAATGAAACCTATAATGTGGCGTAATGAGACACTGTGGGTTGGAGAGTCACACCGTGCTACCGATGGAAGCCGTAGGCACCCATATAATCAGATTGTCTTTGAAAATGACAAGGGCGTTCCTCAGATGGACTGGAGAGGTGATTATATTACATATTGGCCAGTTATGGATGACGGCCGTATGATCGTATTGGCAGAAATGTACGAGGAAGCTAAAAAGGCTGACTATGATCCAATGATCAAGAAGTACTTTGATGAAGGAATCGCTACAGGCCGCCTGGTTATCGACGATGGTTCAATCAAGTTCAATGTTAACGGACAGAAATTGACACTGACCGAGCTTACCGCAAAATATAATGAACATGAAGCATCCTGTGACCTTGAGAAGAGAGCAGAGCTGAAGCCATATTATAAAGCTTACTATCATCTTCTTATGAATCAGACTTGCACATGGGCTCATGATGATGACAATTTTGAGGCATTAAAAGCAGTTACTTATGCTAGACTACACGTTCGCTATGATATGAATGGAAAGTTCGATCCATCCTGTATGAGCAAATATGAGAAGCTGCTTGCATTCTATGGTTATGGCGTTGAGAAGGATGAGAAGCCATTGCGTGACGATGCTCAAATCTGGACAACCAGCATAAATGTTGGTGCAAACTGTGCACAGAAAGAGATGAAGATCCGTTTCTGGGAAAATGATGATCTTATTTTCCACGTTCAGTTCTAACACATTGACTGCAGTTAGAATTTGCTGATGTCATTTTGGCATCTTGTAAGAACCGATTCGGTGAGAAAAAAAGCTTGCCGAGTCGGTTTTTTATATATCACTTTAATCTTGATTTATTATTTGTTGATTTAAATCAGATATAGAACTTCAGTATTTCGAGCATAAATAAAAAGAGTGGTAGCTATTTTTTAACTACCACTCTGCTTGATCATATGAGATGAAGATTACTTTTCTTCAGCTGCCTTTCTTTCCTTGGCTTCCTTGATGACATCATCAGCAAGACGTCCCTGGAGTGGTTCGTAGTGGCCAAATTCAAGTTCGAAGGAACCTGTACCACTTGTCATACTCTTGAGATCGATTGCATAGGTTCTGAGCTCAGCCATTGGAACTTCAGCCTTTACGCTTGTAAGATGGCCTCTCTCTTCCTGACCAAGTACACGTCCTCTCTTACCGGAAAGGTCAGAAAGGATAGCACCGAGGTATTCATTCTCGACGAATACTTCAAGGTTCATGATTGGCTCAAGCAGAACACAGCCAGCCTTTGGAAGAGCAGCTTCCATTGCGCCCTTTGCTGCAAGCTTGAATGCCATTTCAGAGGAGTCAACTGGATGTTCCTTACCATCAATGAGAGTTACTGCAATATCAACGAGAGGGTAGCCTGCGAGGAAGCCTTCCTGCATTGATTCCTGGATACCCTTTTCGATACCTGGAACGTAGCCCTTACTGATTGCACCACCCTTAACGACATTATCGAAGGAGTAGTAGTCACCTCTCTGGGTTGGAGCAATAGAAATGACAACTCTTGCAAACTGTCCATGACCACCGGTCTGCTTCTTGTGTGAGTATTCAACAAGGCCAGAATCTCTTGTAATAGTCTCTCTGTAAGCAATCTTAGGAATAGATGTAGAAATCTTTACCTTCTGCTTATCGCGGATTTTGTCAAGAATCATATTGACTTGAAGTTCACCCATACCGCCAACTACAGTTTCTCTGGTTTCTTCATTGTAGTTTACATGGAATGTAAGATCTTCAACTGTGATCTTGTGAAGAGCTTCAGTCATCTTGTCCATAGACTTCTTGTCTTCAGTCTTTACAGCTACCTGGTAAACAGGCTGTGGGAGATGGAGATGTCTGAATACATACTTTACATCTGGACCGGAGAGCAATGATGCATGGGTCTCTGCAATATCATTCTTTACGATGATACCGATATCACCAGCTTCGAGAGCGTCAACTTCGATAAGTTTCTTGCCAAGAGCTCTGTAAAGCTTGCCAGCCTTTGCCTTCTTCTTCTGATCTGGGTTGTAGAGATCTGTTTCAGGAGTGAGACGACCCTTAACAATCTTGATGAAGTTCATTCTACCAGAATACTGGTCGATCTGAGTCTTGAAGCAGTATGCTGCAACAGGAATATCTCCACCTTCGATTGCTGTTGGAGCCTCATATCCCTTTTCATTGATTGCATAGTCAAAACCATCGAGTGGGCGAGGGAAGTTGTTCTTGATGAAGTTGAGAAGAGAGATGATACCAGCACCTGAGTCTGTGCCACCACAGAATACAGGAACAACACGGTTTTCCTTCATACCTTCTCTGAGACCTCTTCTGATTTCCTCAGCATCGAGAGTACCTTCTTCGAAGTACTTTTCAATGAGGTCGTCAGCACCTTCTGCTGCGTTTTCAATGAGTCTATTTCTAAAGTCTTCTACGACTGCCTTATACTTCTCTGGGATTGGAATTGGTGTTTCCTTACCACCTTTATGGCATTCATATGCCTGGTCTTCGATGAGGTTGATAACCCCATGGAATTCTTCTGCTTCACCAAGTGCCATGACTACAGGTACGAAGTGAGAATCGAATTCAGATTCAAGAGAATCGATAACGTGACGATAGCTAGCTCTTTCTCTATCCATCTTGTTGATGAATACTGCACGTGGCTTCTTTCTTTCGTCCAGTCTTCTCCAGAGCTTGATTGTCTCGATCTGAGCACCAGCTCTACCATCGACTACCATAAGAGCAGATTCACATGATCTGAAAGCACAGATTGTTTCACCGATAAAGTCTGCGGTACCCGGGGTATCGATGATGTTGATTGTTTTACCTTCCCAAGTGAATGAGGAAAGGGATGCATGAACGGAAATCTTTCTCTGGATTTCCTCCTCTGTATAGTCACTAGTGGTCTTACCACTATCTACTGTTTCAGCGTGATCAATAACACCGGCATAGTAAAGCATCTGTTCTATAAGATTTGTCTTGCCGGTGCCATTATGGCCTACAAGGGCCACATTTCTGATATCCTTGGATTCTACGCTCATGATTTTCCTCCTTTTCAAGAAAATGACGTATAAAGAAATCCTAAAGTCCGAACATCCAGTTGTCAAAGAAAAAACACTTTTTTGATTAATTTAAGGGGTAAAT
>JAILRW010000024.1 GCA_024698005.1 Sphaerochaetaceae bacterium
AAGAAAGAAACTTGGTCATAAAATACCTCTTATATTATTAAACACCCAAAATGAGAATTACGTTTCAAATAAAAATAGGGAGCCTAAGCTCCCACTCTTTTGAGACCGACCAGGATTGAACTGGTGACCCCTTCCGTGTGAAGGAAGTGCTCTCCCGCTGAGCTACGGTCCCGATGAAATAAAGGATATTCCTTTAGATTCTGTTTGTCTACTTTACTAGAGATACTCCACTATTTCTTCATATACCATTCCTGCGATCAGAGAGGCACCCTCTGTTCTAAGGTGAGAATTGTCCTCTCTCCCTTCTGGGTAGAGAGGATAAAGACCAGCAGGGAAGTTCATAAAGTATTTCTTTGACTCTTCATCTCCAAGCTTATCGAAAAACTCCATTGTTTTTTTATTCATGTCGACAAAAGGAGCATTCAAACTCTTTGCAAGAGCTTTGACTGCTTCAGGGTACTCGCCATGGCTGTTGTATATATGTCCATCCTTGAACAATCTGCGAGTTATTGAAGAAAGGAAAATGACCATGGCCTCCTTCTCTTCTATCTTGTCCTTCATATATTTCAAATTTGCCTGATAGCTACTCCAAGGCTCTGTCCTTCTCTTCTCATCTTCCTTGCTGTCGTTATGCCCAAACTGCAAGATTGCAACATCTCCCTTTTCTATCCTTTCAAGCCCAGATAGAAAGGTACCTGAATCAAGGCAGCTCTTTGTGGACATCCCGTTCCTTGCGTTATTGAAAACAACCCATTCTGGGCCAAGGAAATCTATGAGCTTTTCACCCCAGCCCGTCTCTGGCCTTTTATCCTCTGCCTTTGAAGCACATGTTGAATCCCCAAAAAGATGCATTTTCTTCATACAAAACCTGCTTTATGATAAAAAAATTCAAAGTTATTTATGACTATTATAATTATTATTGAAACATCGTTCCATTTTTAAACAACCCGTGGTATTATTTATACATTAGATCTAATTGTTGTTTAAGGAGCATTCGAATGACAAAGGAAGAACTTTTTAAATTTTTTCATGAACTCGCAATTGTACCTGTAGTAGCTATCGAGGATGCAGAAAAGGCAGTTCCTCTTGCAAAGGCTATGATCGACGGTGGTATTCCATGTGCAGAAGTCACCTTCAGAACAGCAGCAGCTGAGCAGGCTATCAAGAACATGACTGCAGCATTCCCAGAAATGGTTGTTGGTGCTGGTACTGTTATCAACCCACAGCTCGCAGAGAAGGCTGTCAAGGCTGGCGCAAAGTTCATCGTTTCCGCAGGTCTCAATCCAGACACAGTAAAGTGGTGTAATGAGAACAACGTACCTATCACCCCAGGTGTATGTACTCCTTCCGAAATTGAGCAGGGTCTTTCTCTCGGTCTCAATGTTCTCAAGTTCTTCCCTGCAGAAGCATCTGGTGGCGTAAACATGCTCAAGAACTTCGGTGGCCCATTCAAGCAGGTCAAGTTCATGACAACTGGTGGTATCAGCCCAGCTAACCTCGCAGACTATGCAAAGACTCCAAACGTACTTGCAATTGGTGGTTCCTGGATGGTAAAGCCAGAGCTTATCAACAACTGCCAGTGGGATGAAATCACAAGACTCTGTAGAGAAGCAGTTCAGAAGGTACAGGGACTCGAGTTCGTACACGTAGGTATCTATGCTGATGATGCAGATGCTAACGAAAAGGGCGCTCAGACTCTCGCTAAGATGGGTATGGGTATCAATAGAGGTTCTTCTATCTTCATGGACAAGGCTATCGAGCTTATTCCACACGAAGGAAGAGGCGCTAAGGGTCACCTTGCTTACAAGTGCTACGACCTTGATAGAACAATTGCTTACCTCAAGACTCAGGGCTTCACAGTTGATGAATCAACCCGCAAGCTTGACGACAAGGGCAAGACAAAGTTCATCTACCTCAATGAAGAGGTCAACGGTTTCTCAATCCACCTCACAAAGGGTTGATAGCCTTATAATCTATAAGACAGGACAGGGTCTGGAATTCCAGATCCTGTTTTTTATGTTTGTAAATGAAACAACATTAACAAAAAAGAGCTGTTCACTTGCAGCACTTTTATAATGGAGTGGAAAAAATAGACTATAATCTTATATAATTAATGAACTAGAAAGAGGTTACTGATGTCAAACATTTCAAGAAAACTAAAAAGACTCAATGAAAAGCTTGAAACCTTCGAACCGTACGAAGTTGACTCGATGGGTAGAAGAGTTATCAGGCTACATGTCAATGACGCTGATACTTTCCTCTCCCCTCTTTCTATCGAGGGTGTTCCAGTAATCAGTGATGAAACCGCTTATCTGTTGAACTTCTATCTCTTGAACATGACGCTCAATGATTACGAAGAGATTGTTTTCGTAATAAGCGGTAGAGATTTTTCAGACCTTGAAAAGAACATCTACAGAAAAGCAATAAAGAACTACTATCAGGAAGAATTCCTCGATACCCAAGATCAGATAAAGGAGAACTTGAGAAGTGCCCTGTGGATGCTTTTTATTGGGATTCTTTTCCTGGTTGCCAATATAGCGCTGAAATATACAATTCCGGGAGCCCTGCTCAATAGCTTCAGCTTTGAGTTCATAGATATTATAGCCTGGGTATTCATCTGGGAATCTGTAGTACTGCTCTTCAGAGAAAGACCACAACTACAAGAGAAGCAGATCCAGCACCTGGAAATATTGGAAGCAAAGTTCTACTTCAAGGACAAAGTTCTTCCTGAGGATAACATTCCATTCACAATCCAGAAGCTTGAAGAGTATGAAGATGAAATAGACCAATAACAGAACAAGGGACCTTTTGCAGGTCCCTTGCTTTTTTGCTTATCTCTTGAACATTACTTGATGTCTTCACATCCCTCTTCTAGGATAATCTTCTTTCCCTTGACACCTGTTATTTCAACATTATCAAGCTTCAACCCCTTTACCCACTTGAGTCTTGCACCTCTGCTTTCTGGAGTACCAAGGCCAAGATACATATCTGCTTCGTTTACATCGAAAGTGGTCTCAGGATCGACACCGAAGGAACAGTTGGATATTTCAACGTTCTCAATTGGAGCTTCAGGAAGACCTGCGATGAGCATTGCAGATGCACTTGCATTTGTTCCTACACAGTTTCTGATTGTAAGGTTCCTAACATGAGGAGTCTCATCAGTAACTGGCTGAGCAGTCTGAGCGTAGAGAGGAGAGTTAGGATCACCTGCACCACCTCTGTACCAGAGATAACAGGTGAATGGACAGAAGTTCTTATCCATTGTGAGGTTCTCGAAAACAAGGTTTTCAAGTGTACCGCCTCTACCTCTTCTGGACTTGATTCTGATACCTCTGTCAGTGCCAAGAAGCTTACAATTCTTTGCAACAACATCGTGAATTCCACAAGCTGTCTCAGAGCCGAGAACTATACCACCGTGGGCACCGTGAACGGTACAACCTTCAACAAGAACATTTGAAGTTGGCATCTTATCAGCAATACCATCTGATCCAGAACCAGACTTGAAACAGATACCATCGTCTCCAACACTTACTTTACAATCGAGAATCTTTACATTTGTACAGGAATCGATGTCAAATCCGTCGGTGTTTGGAGCTTCGTATGGATTTGAGATGCTGATACCCTTGAATACAAGGTTCTTAGAGAAGACTGGATGAATTGTCCAGAATGGACTGTTCTGGAGATGAACACCTTCAAGTGTTACATTCTCACTTCTGAAAGCCTGGAATAGAGGTGGTCTAAGGAACTGGCACTGTCTGCCTCCACCACCGCTTGGCTGGTTAAGGTAATCAGGATTCAAAGCAGCAAGCTTCTTTTCAATTGCGATCGTTGGCTTAGAATCAGCATGCCTTTTGTCTCCGCTCTCAATGTGATCCCAGAAAGCCTTACCGGAACCATCGATTGTGCCTTCGCCCTTGATTGTTACATTCTTAGCATTATCAATGAGGATACAAGGGTGCATGCAGTAGCACTTTACACCCTCCCAGCGGGAGTATACTGGTTCATATCTATCAAACTCAGGAATGAATTTGATGGTTGCACCCTTTTTGAGAGTAATAGTTACATCAGAAGGGATTGTAATTGGACCAGTTAGATAAACACCCTCTTCGAGACAGATTTCGGCGCCTTCAACAAGTGCACTCTTAAAAAATTCGCTGTTGTCAAACTTTCCATCACCAATGAATGTTGGCATGTTTCTTTCTCCATGAAATATTATTGTTTGTAAGTTGATACACTGTATGTGTTTTTTCTCTCTTTGTCTAGATAGTGAAAAGAATTATATTCATTTGGATAAAAGTCTGTTGATGTAATTTTTTTCATTCGATTATATGGTTTAAAATCCTCTTTGAAGTACAAATTATGTGAAAGACAAGCTATGATATACATAGGAGAAATAATATGAATGCAAATGCTTTTGGTGTCGTTTATGATGGCACAACAATCAATACCAAGGCCCTTCAGAATGCGATAGATGCAACAAGGGGAAAAGAAGTATTGGAGATAGGTCCCGGAACCTGTCTGACCGGCCCTATTTCTATTTCATCCAACACCCACATCAAGTTCCTTGAAGGAACTACATTGAAGTTCATCGATGACTTTGATATGTACCCACCTGTTTTTTCCCACTGGGAAGGTGTCGACTGCTATTGCCTGCATCCCCTTCTTTGGGTACACGAAGCTGAAAATGTCATAATAGAAGGAAATGGAACGATCGATGGCAGCGGAAAGAAGTGGTGGGACTATATCCGCGATAGAAGAACTCAGCAGCCAGAACCAGAGACTCCTCTTGAAAGGAACCTTGCGGCCCTCAACCCAGACTACAAGAACCAGCCAGGTGGAGGCGGTGGCAGACAGTGCCAGTTCTTGCGCCCAGCTCTTTTGCAGGTATTCAAATCTAAAAATGTAACACTCAAGGATTTCTTCCTGACCCAGAGCCCATTCTGGACACTTCACCCTATCTATACAGACCACCTGGTAATCGATGGAGTCAGAGTTGTGAATCCATATGAAACACCAAACACCGATGGTATCGATGTAGAGTGCTGTACAAACGTAGAGCTCAGAAACTGCTATGTCGATGTTGGTGATGACGGTATCGCTTTGAAGAGTGGAAGTGGAATGGACGGAATAAAGGCAGCTCGCCCAACTACTGATGTAAAGATGAGTGGCTGTACAGTCAAGCAGGCACACGGAGGCTTTGTAATTGGCTCAGAAACAGCAGCAGGTGTAAGGAATGTAATCGTTGAAGATTGTAAGTTCCTATCAACTGACAGAGGTATCAGAATAAAGACAAGAAGAGGCAGAGGTGGTCATATCGACAACGTAACTATAAGAAATACTGTTATGGATGATGTAATCTGTCCAATTGCTTTCAACATGTACTACAAGTGGGGCTCTGACGATCCAGCTCTCTTCTCCCTTGAGAAGCAGCCAATCGATATCGCAACACCTCAGATTTCCAATGTCACAATTGAAAATGTCGAGGCAACTAACTGTAAGGGTTCTGTTGGCTTCCTCGTAGGCCTCCCAGAGATGCCAATTACCAATGTGAAGATAAGGAATGCAAAGCTCTATACAGTCGAAAATCCAGATCCAGCACTTGAAATCGAGATGACTCGAGGCCTTCCTGAGACAACTTACACTGGTATCCGTGTAAGAAATGCCGATGTTGAGCTTGAGAATGTTGTCACAAATGTTGAACCTGTGATGATAGACGAAACAAAGTAAGCTCTATCTATTACTTCCTATAAAGGGCCGCTTCGAATGGAAAAAGCGTGCCCTTTTTACTTTCTCTGGTTGAGAAAACACAGCACATGCCCTCAAGACAAGAAGTGTCATATTCCGCTTTTCTATCAGAGAGATTTATCAGGACAATTGCACTATTTTCATCGCTCTTCCTTTCGAATGCAAATATCTCTTCACTCTCAGGAAAGAGTTCCCTATAGCCTCCCTCTGTGAGTTCAGGAAGCTCTTTTCTCAGTGAAGCAAGATAGCGATAGAAGTTCAGAACAGAAGTTCTGTCCTTCTCTTCTGCTTCTGCATTGACGCTATTGTAATCATCATTAAGAGGAAGCCATGGTTTTCCTTTTGTAAAACCCGCATTGATTGTGGAATTCCACTGCATCGGGGTTCTGGTGTTGTCACGAGAGAATCGTCTTGCTCCTTCGAAGGCTGTTCTTTCACTGTAATTCTTCTTGAGAGCTAGCTCATAATGACTTTTAGTCAGAACATCATCGAACATTTCAATGCTGTCCCAGCCGACATTCACAAGCCCAAGCTCTTCGCCTTGCATGATGAAAGGGGTTCCTCTCATTGTAAGAAGCAGAGTCGCTAGCGCTTTTGCTCCCTCTACCCGATCTGCACCTTCAGGCAGGAAATGGTTGATAGACCTAGGCTGGTCATGGTTTTCCAAAAATACAGGATACCAACCTCCAATTCTCAGCGTTGTCTTCTGACTACCACTAAATAGCGATTTGAGATAAGGAAGCTTCCAGTCCCTTACCAAACACCAATCCTCTTCATCAAGACGAGCAACGAGCACATGAGTGAACTCGAAGATCATATCAAAGACACCCTTGGGGCCTACCCATTCGGATAGATTATCTGCACTGACTCCATTTGCTTCACCAACAGTGAAGATATCTGTGCCTTTTTGGACCTTGTCCTTGAATTCATGAAGAAAATCGAGGATGCCTTCTGTTTTTGCAATTGCCTTATGGATAGCAGCTAACCCATCAGGTTCATCTACTACTCCATCTGTAAATTCCTTTGGCTTCTTTATATAGGTAATTGCATCCAGCCTGAAACCACCCACGCCCTTATCTACCCAGAAGTTAGCAATATCTATGAGAGCTTCTCTTACTTCAGGATTCTCCCAATTTAGATCTGGCTGCTCTGGCAGGAATGTGTGGAGGTAGTACTGGCCTCTATTTTCATCATAGGTCCAAGCAGAACCTCCAAAGATGCTTCTCCAATTGGTAGGAGCAGATCCATCTGGTTTTGGATCTCTCCAGATATACCAGTCTGATTTTGGATTATCTTTACTTGAACGGGATTCCTTGAACCAATCACACTCTTC
>JAILRW010000102.1 GCA_024698005.1 Sphaerochaetaceae bacterium
TAAGAGGCCTGCTACTCTTTATCGTCGACCTCTCGAATAATGAGCACCTTCTACTAAGTATTGTTACCTACGTTCCTTTCCTTATCTCTGCCCTGTATGGAGCATCTGACTATATGAAAATGGAAAGATCCTATATGCGCAGCAAGGAAATCGAAGAGTATGCATACCAGGACATTCTCTCCAACTGTCTGAACAGAAGAAGTTTTGAAAAATATATTGAAATCTGCTCAGATGATGCAGAATTGGGAATTCTAAGTTTCGATATCAATGGGCTTAAGAATATAAATGATGGATTTGGCCACACAGAGGGTGACAAGCTGCTTGCACACTTCTCTCTCATGACTCAGATGGATGAGCTCAAGGGAGCTAAGATATTCAGAATTGGGGGCGATGAATTCATTGCCTTTGTGAACTACACAGATGAGACCTACCTTTCAAAACTGGTTGAAAAGGCTAAAGAATTCTTCTCTACTTCAGCCCCCTATGGAGCAACATTGAGTATAGGTTATAGCGTCAAGCACAAGGGAGAGAATATCTTACAGGCTATCAAAAAGTCCGATAGAAAAATGTACAAAGATAAGAAAGAGAACAGAGAAGAAAGTCTGTACGATATTGCAAGGAGGCTTAATTATGAAGATCAATAGAATCTTACAGTTAAGCCTGATAGCCATAGCAATAATCTGCTTCACCTTCGGATTGATCTCTATCATGGGTGAAGTAAATATCGATAAACCATTCAACAACTCAATAACCCATATAAATGACAAGATAGAAATATTCAACAAGTATGGGCTCTATGCATATCTTGAAAATGGATATTACGTTGAAAAGACCATCTATGATAGGGAGTCCCATTACTTCATAAGTTTGAATCATCTTCCTATAGAAAACTTAAAGGATCCAGCAATAGGTATAACGACCTCTGTCTGTGATATAAATATATATAATAAGGACATCCTTCTTTACTCATTCTCGGGCACGGCCCACCCACTCTTCAGATACCACGGCTACACCAAGAATTCCATCTCCTATTTTGGCCCTAACAACAATGGCAATATCACTGTAGAGTTCATTGTTCCAGCTGGATACCCACTTAAAATAATGAATCTGGTTGTTGGAGAAAGAACCACAATTTCTAAATACTTCAACAGTGATGGACTTTTGAAGATATACCTGACTGGTGCTCTTTTCCTCTTATCCGTTGTATGGTTTCTTACTTCCCTCTTCTTCAAAAAGAAATTTGTCAGAATATCTCTCTTAAGCTATGCACTTCTGACCTTCTCGGTATGTATCTTGATTGCATCGAACCTGAGACTTCCTTTTGTAAACATGGAGAACTATCTTTTACGAATGGATATCAGCCAGATGGTTGTCTGTATCCTTCCTATGCTTCTCACATTCTTTCTTTACAACAACTATGATTTTGAAGATGACAGGACATTCAAAAGGATGTTCTATCTTTCAGTCACCCCTCTTATTCTATACATCCTCTATGAGCTGTTTTCATTACTGTTTGAGGGAAACATTGTCTCTACATATATACAGCTTTTCAATATGGCCATTATCATCATTCTTCTTCTATTCATATTCTTCACCTGTTTCTTGAATAGAAGCCTGGATAAAAGACATAGACCTCTTCTGCTCGTAGCCATATTCCTGTTCATCATTTCGATTTCGATTACTATCTACGATCTATTCTTTGCCGAGCAGAATGCAAAGAGTAACAACTACGTTACAACAATGCTCATTATCAGCATGGCCCTATTCACATATCAATCCCTTCAGATGTATGTAGAGACTCTATTTTCAAGTGCTGCAAGAAAGAGTTTACTTTTGAAGCTTTATACAGATCCTATGACAAAGCTTCTTAACCGTGATGCCTTCAATACTATAATCAACAGCACAGAAAGAAAGAAAAATAGCTATATCATAGTTGTAATTGATATCAATGGCCTAAAATTTCTGAATGATAATTTTGGCCACGAGGCGGGCGACCGCCTGATCAAGGACTTTGCCGAAGCACTCCAGAATTCAACGCAGAAGCACTCATGCCAGATTTTCAGATTGGGAGGCGATGAATTTGCAATTCTTGTTGAAACTGAAAATCCAGATGATGTAAAAAAAATCATACATCAGCTTCAGATAGACTTCAGACCAGAGCAGATACCAGGAAAGAGCTTTGCCTACGGTTTTGCATTCTGCTATCCTAATGATAATCTGCTTTCAAGGTTCAAGGAGGCAGATGAAAAGATGTACTATTACAAGCAGATGCTCAAGAGAGAGGAGAGATGATAATGAAAATCAAGAAGCTGCAGTGGATCAACGCGCCAAAGAAAGCCCGGATAATAAATTCATACACCTTCTCCTTCCTCTCTGAAACTGAACATAGGCTAGTCTATACATTTGAAGAGGGAGAGATAGGAGTAAAGGTAGAAAAAGAAGAAGCTGTAGAAGATGCGCTTGAGATATTGATCTCCCAGAGAAGCTTTATAAGAGTTTCAAAAGCAGACAATGGTACACTTGTACATCTTATGCTTTCCGGTATCGAAACAAAAAGCTACTTCTCTACTTCATACAATAGCAACTGGAAGGTCGTAAAAAACAGTTCCGAAGTAGAAATTCTCGTTGATGAAAACAAACTCTTCTCCTTCAAAGCGCCTACTACAGAGAAAGCAATATCTGTGTGTGTCCTAACAAGAGGTCAGGGACAGGTAAATTGCTATTTTCAATCCTGATAGATTATTCCAATAGATATATCTTTCTGCTAGAATCAACATAAAATCCAACCACAGGCCCCTTTGGAAGGGCAAGGAGGTTACATATGGAAGATATTAAGAATAAAGAAACTTCCACCGAACGTCCCCTCAACTTTATTGAGAAGATTATTGAGGACGATCTTGCTAATGGCAGAGTACCAGATAATACAATCGTCACACGTTTTCCACCAGAACCAAATGGATATCTCCACATCGGTCACATAAAGTCCATCTGTCTCAATTTTGGTCTTGCTGAGAAGTACAATGGTCGCTGTCATCTCAGACTCGACGATACAAATCCAGCCAAGGAAGACATGGAATATATCGACTCCATCAAGGAAGATATCCACTGGCTTGGTTTCGATTGGGGCAAGTATGAATATTATGCTTCCGATTATTACGACAAGCTGTATGAAATCGCTGTCAACCTCATTAAGGAAGGCAAGGCATACGTAGATAGCCTTACTGCAGAGGAGATGAAAGAGTACCGCGGTACTCTCACAGAACCTGGCAAGAACAGTCCTGATAGAGATAGATCCATCGAAGAGAACCTTCGCCTTTTTGAAGAGATGAGAGAAGGCAAGTATCCTGAAGGAAAGTATACACTTCGTGCAAAGATTGATATGGCAAGCCCTAATATCAACCTCAGAGACCCTGCACTTTACCGCATCAAGTATGCAACTCATCCAAGAACTGGTGACAAGTGGTGCATCTACCCAATGTACGACTTTACACACCCTATCTCTGATGCTATCGAAGGTATCACCCACTCTATCTGTACTCTCGAATTCGAGGACCACAGACCAGCTTATGACTGGGCAACTTCAATTGATGGAATCGAGCATGCACCTCATCAGTATGAGTTCGCTCGCCTCAATATCAACTACTGTCTTATGAGCAAGAGAAGACTTCTCTATCTCGTACAGAACGGTTTTGTTTCAGGTTGGGATGATCCAAGAATGCCAACCGTAAGTGGTATCCGCCGCCGTGGCTACTCACCAGAGTCAATGAAGGACTTCGTTTCAAGAGTCGGTGTCGCAAAGGTTGAAGGTACTGTCGATTATTCCCTTATGGAATTCTGCGTAAGAGAGGACCTCAACAAGAGAGCAAAGCGTCTGATGGCAGTCCTCGATCCTCTTGAAGTTGTTATCGACAACTATCCAGATGATCAGGTCGAGTACTTCGATGCAGTAGACAACCCAGAAGATCCAGAGAGCAAGACTCACAAGATTGCATTCTCCAAGAGAGTCTTCATTGAGAGAGAAGACTTTATGGAAACTCCAGTAAAGGGCTATCATCGCCTTTATCCAGGCAATGAGATCCGTCTAAAGCACGCCTACTACATCACTGCAAAGAGCATCGATAAGGATGAGGATGGAAACATCTTGCGTGTTCACTGTACATATGATCCAGAATCCAGAGGAGGACAGACTCCTGATGGAAGAAAGGTCAAGGGTACTAGCCACTGGGTAAGTGCTGACCACGCTCTTTGCGCTGAAGTAAGGCAGTATGACAAGCTCTTCAAGGCTGAATATCCAGGTGGAGAGACAGGCAATTATCTTGATGATATCAACCCAGAATCCCTCGTAGTGCTTGAGAAGGCATATATCGAGAAGGAAGCTGAGAATGCAAAGGTTGGCGACTATCTGCAGTTCATCAGAAATGGCTACTACTGTGTCGACAGCAAGGACAGCTCCAAGGAGCACATGGTCTTTAACAGAACTGTCACATTGAAGGACAGCTGGGCAAAGCAGAAGTCAAAGATGGGTATCAAGTAAAATATCTAACGATACAAAACGGGGAGAGTTCTTAATGAGCTCTCCTCTTTTATTTAATAAGAAACCCCTTCAGAAATATGAATCCAAAGGGGCTGAAATCAGAATTTACTTATTTTCTTCTTCCTTATTTCTCCAGAAGAATGAAGATTTTCCATCTCCACTCCTATCTCTTGAAGAGCGGATATTATCATAGCCGTAAGGCTTTACAGCACCCTTTGTACCATATCTGGTTCTTGGGCGATCCTCTCTATCGAAATCTCTCCTTGGACGGTCATCAAAGTCTCTTCTTGGCCTATCGGAGAAGTCTTTCCTTGGTCTATCGGAGAAATCTTTTCTTGGACGATCTTCAAAATCTCTTCTTGGTCTGTCAGAGAAGTCCCTTCTTGGACGATCTTCAAAGTCTCTCCTTGGTCTGTCAGAGAACTCTCTCCTTGGACGATCCTCAAAATCTCTCTTTGGTCTATCGGAGAAGTCCCTTCTTGGACGATCCTCAAAATCTCTTCTTGGCCTGTCAGAGAAATCTCTTCTTGGACGGTCTTCAAAGTCTCTTCTTGGCCTGTCAGAGAAATCTCTTCTTGGACGATCTGAACGTCTTTCGTCTTTATCTCTGAAATCTCTTCTATCTCTTGAACCAAATTCTCTGTCTTTTCTTGGTCTATCTGAGAACTCTCTCCTTGGACGATTTTCTCTTTTCTGTGCTCTCTCTGCTCTTTTGGCTTCTACTTCAGCCTCATCTGCTTCCATTGTAAGTACCAACCTGTCGAGGTACTCATCCTTTACTTCTTCCATTTCCTTGTTTTCCTTTACCGGCAGCTTAAATACGTCTAGGCTCCTTGCCTCTTTTAAATCGTAGGTCTTTCTTGGACTTTCTACTTTTCTAACCGGCTTCATCTGAGCTGTCTTTTCCAATACCCATACACGACATGAACCAGCTTTGCCTTTTACAAAACCCTGTGCCTGTATATCCCTTGTAACCTCTGTTACCTTGAATGCCTGCTTCAAGCGGTTTTTCTCTATGCCAAAATTACCTAGATTGGATGAAAATATCAATATACCCTTGTCTTCAAGGATTTGATTTATTCTATAGATCCAATCAAGATAATCGCGAGCAATATCGAAGCTCTTCTCCATTTTGTGAGAATTGGAGAAGGCAGGAGGATCGAAAATTACTAGATTATAGCGCTTTGAATCCTTCTTAGCTTGGTCCAGGAAAACATCTGCATCCATTCTGACACAGCTGTATCTGTCCCCGATAAAGCCATTGGCCTTGAGATTTCTTTCTGCCCATGCGGAGTAGGTATTGGATAGATCTACACTGGTTACGGTCTCTGCACCACCATTTGCTGCATAGACGCTGAATGAACCAGTATAGGAAAAGAGATTGAGAACCTTGAGACCTGAAGCAATATCACGCACGAATGATCTTACATTGACCATATCAAGAAAAAGTCCTGTATCGATGTGGCTTGTCAGATCCACCTCAAAGATAAGACCATTTTCCTTTACGTTAATTACAGTACTAACATCACTTGGTGTTGTATGCTGCTCTATCCCTTCTCTCTTCTTTCTTCTCTGGAAGAAAATCCTGTCACTTTCGATATAGGCCATACGGTTTACTATATCTCTGGTGATAAGGATATCTTCATCACTCATTCCATCTTCTGAGTAGTCGACTACCTTGGCACACTTTCCAAAGAGTTCAACAGTTACAGGAAAGCTAGATAGCTGACGATCATAGATCCTGACAGCTTCGCTATCAGTTGCCTTCATCCATCTATTTCCCTCTAATGTTCCGCTTTTCAAAAGCTTGCCAAAATCTTTCTTGTCGTATTCATTCATATTCTAATTAATTTACCCGCAATGGTTTGAGAAGAATAGCTATAATTGCTGAAAATAACAAGATAGATTTTGCCCTACAGTGTACGTTTTTTGTGGTATTCTCTACTTAACTGGAGATTAATTTTGAACGAAGACGCAATTGAGTTTATAAAACAGCTGGAAGAGAAGCTGGGAGCAAAAATAACCTATAAGGCTTTCTGCACCTTCTATGCTGACAGCAATGGGAATATTAGAGAAAGCGGTGTCTTCTTATGTCGCTACGGAGATAGTATCTACTATGAGGATTTCGAGCCTCAACACAACGATCTTCTTGAACTTGTATTCAGCAAGCAGAAGAAGAAAAAAGAGTTTGTAAAAACATCCTGGAACTTCAAACTGGCAGATATTGAAAGTATCACTTTAGTCAGTCAGGGAGCAGCTAGAAAAGATCCCAAGCACTCTCACAAGAAGGCCAACCCTTTTTCAAAGCTACTTGAAAGACAGGTCTTTCAGATTAAATTGAAGGACAATACGCTTCTTTTCTTCGAAGCTATAGATAAGAAAGATTTTTTAAAGAATTTAACCTGAAATAGGAGGATATTATGGGTGCATTCAAGGCATATGATATCAGAGGTGTATGGAACAAGGACTTTGGTGCAGATACAGTCTACAAGATTGGATTCTTTCTCCCTTCTCTCTTGAAGGCTGACAAGGTTGCAGTTGGCAGAGATGTAAGACTTTCAAGTGATACAATCTATGAGAATTTGACCAAGGGAATAATGGATGCAGGTGCAGATGTTCTGGACCTAGGGCTCTCCACTACTCCAATGGTCTACTTCGCAACAAACTTTTTGAAGGTAGATGCTTCAGTCCAGATTACAGCAAGCCATAATCCACCAGAGTACAATGGACTAAAGATCAGCAGAACAAATGCTATTCCTGTTGGAGGTGACTCGGGGCTCAAGGAACTTGAGAGGATGGTCAACGAAGATAAGATCGTCGTCAAGGAGAAGAGAGGTTCTATCATTCCTCGCCTCGATGTGAGAGAAGAGTATGTAAAGTATATGAAGGGTTACCTTCCTGATCTCTCTGGATTGAAGATAGCAATGGACTGCTCTAATGGTATGGCAAACCTTGTTATCAAGGATATCCTTGAAGGTTACTCTGTAAGCTACCTGCTTGATACTTTCGATGGCTCCTTCCCTGTTCATGAACCAAATCCTCTTGAAGTAGAGAACTGTCGTCTTCTGATGGATAAGGTTGTAAAGGAAAAGGCAGACGTTGGTGTCGAGTATGATGGCGATGCAGACCGTGTAATGTTCATTGATGAAAAGGGTCGCTTCATCCAGCCTGATTACGTAACAGCAATTCTTGGTCTCTATTACAGCAAGAAGGAAATAGGTAACTGTCTTCAGGATATCAGGACCTCGAGGTCAACAACCGAATTCCTGGAAAAGCTTGGATACAATGTAACAACCTGGAAGGTCGGACACGCATTTGCAAAGATGAAGATAAGAGAAATCAAGGGTATCTTCGGTGGAGAGCTTGCAGGCCACTACTATTTGAGAGATTTTGGAAATTGTGACTCAGGTATCCTTGCATCCCTCATGGTCCTCTCTGTTGTTGCAGACCTCAAGAAGAACAACAGAACTCTTTCTTCTCTTGTCGATGAGATCATCACATATGCAAACTCAGGAGAGGTCAACTTCAAGCTTGAGAATAAGGATGGTGCGATCAATGCACTCTATGAGAGATTTGTCAAGAATGATAATCCAAACAAGATTCTGGATATGGATGGATACAGGATCGAGTTTGATTCTTGGTGGTTCAATGTAAGAAAGTCCAACACAGAGCCATATCTCAGAATAGTATGTGAAGCAAAGAGCAAAGCAGAGCTCGATGAACACATGGCAGAGATTTCAAAGATAATCAAATCATTCTGTTAAACTCTTACTATAAAGGCCTCAGTCGAGGCCTTTTTTAGGGTTCTGAGTACAAAAAGAAAAAGACCTAGGATGCTTCCTAGGTCTCTTGCTCCCCCTGACGGATTTGAACCATCGACAGGCGGATTAACAGTCCGCTGCTCTACCGACTGAGCTAAAGGGGAATGTTGTCTTGCAACGTTGATTACTCTAGCAAATGGATATTTTTTAGTCAACATCCTTTGTAATATTTTTTAGAAATATTCAAATTCCTTTAAAAAACGCAGATTTTGGCAATTTTTACAGAATAAAAAAATCCTGTAGATTTCTACAGGACTCTTGCAATTGATTTATGATCAGTCTCTAATCACATAAGATCTTTTGCCTTGCGAGCTGTGTTACCACTCTTCTCGCAAATAGCAAAGTGGCGGAGCTTTCCATTCTCGAAAACACTCTTCATCTTGATAGCACCACCCCATCTGCTGGTGAGAACCTTAGCACCTTCACGCTTTGCGTTCTTAGAAACATTACCTGGCATATTTATATTCCTCCGTCATAATGGACAATTTTCTGACTAATCGTAATCCATATGGACAGAAGTGTCCACAGGTTTTTCCGGTCAGGACCTTTAAGAAGTTACATAAAAAGGGAATTTGTTTCAATAGCTTTGCCGAAAAATAATACCGCGTGCATGTATATGTGCATGATGCCCGTTCTCGTACAAGATGTCAGTTTACTGGAAAAAAGAAAGAAAAGGGGTTGATTAACATAAAATTTCCCTCTATGATTCCTAACTGTCGCAAGACGCCGACTTAGCTCAGTTGGTAGAGCAGCTGATTTGTAATCAGCCGGTCGTTGGTTCGAGTCCGACAGTCGGCTTTGAAAGGAACTACAGAAAATGTGGTTCCTTTTTTTTGCATTCAGGTCAGAGCAGGACCCTGGAGAGGATCATTGCGGCAAGCATAAGTAGTGAGAAGAGCACCAGGACAAGATCACCACTGCAATATCTGAGCTTTCTGTATCTGGTCCTTCTTTCACCCGGGACGTAGCCGCGCGCCTCCATCGCATCTGCAAGCTCGTATGCCCTCTCGAATGCTATCGTGAAGAGTGGAATCGCAAGGGACAATATCGCAGAGGCCTTCTCAAGCAGCTTTCCATCCTCGAAATCGACACCTCTGGACTTCTGTGCATTCATTATCCTGCCAGCCTCCATGGATAGCGTCGGTATGAATCTCAGCGCAATGGAGATCATCATGGCAACTTCATGTACGGGAAACCTTAGCAGACCAAGTGGCCTGAGAATGTATTCGATGGCCAGATTGAGGTCCAAAGGCTTCGTAGTTGCAGTAAGACACGTCGTAAAGACTATCATCAGGAAAAGTCTTGCTCCGATTCTCAGGGTAAATGAGATGGCATACGAATAAAGCTGGAAGCTTCCGATCTCATAGATTACCTCTCCCCTCTTCAGCGTCAGAGCGTTGACAACAAAGAGAAAGAGCATCAGGAAGAGAATCGGCCTAAGGGTCCTTGCAACGAATCGGAGCTTGAGATACGAAAGACGCACGGCAAGGAAGGCCGTCAATGCAAGAGGAATGTAACAGTACCAGGATACAGGCACGAATACCGACACCACCAGTAGAACGAGAGCAGCAAGCTTTGCTCTCGGATCCAGACGATGCAGTGGAGAGTCGGTCGGGATGTACTTTCCAAAGGCTATCCTGTTCATGATCCGCACTCCATGGCAATCTCTCTGGCCAGATCATCGATCGTCCTTACGGATGATGGGACCTTGAAGCCCTTCTCCTGAAGCCTGTTCTTGAGTTCTACCAGTCTTGGGACTAGCAGGTGGTTCTCGTCTATGAGTGTCCTGTCGTTGAAGAGAGCCAATGTATCACCGTGGTAGACCACAGAGCCGTTGGCCATCAGGACAGTATCGTCGCAGCAGCTGTACACCATGTCGTTGTCATGGGAGACGACGATTATCGTCTTGCCCCTCTCCCTATTGAGAGAGACGAAGAGCTCTTCGAGCAGCTTTGTTCCTGCAGGATCCAGACCTGCAGCAGGCTCGTCGAGAACAATGATCTTCGGATCGGATGCAAGTATGCCTGCAATGGCTACCCTTCTCTTCTGACCACCGGATAGTTCCATCGGATTTCTATCGAAGAGCTCCTTTGTTATCCCCAGACTGATCAGAGCATCGGCTGCCCTCTTTTTGGCCTCACTCTTCGAGTAGCCGAATCTCATCGGTCCGAAGGCGGCATCGTCAAGGACGGTCGCCTCGAAAAGCTGGTACTCGGGAAACTGGAATACGAGACCTACATCTCTTCTGAGCTGCTTGAGCCCCTTGTTCCTCTTGCCGGCTTCTATTCTGTGGTCGAGAATCTCTATCCGTCCCAGATGCGGAACAAGAAGTGCATTGAGATGCTGGACCAGAGTGGACTTTCCAGAGCCTGTCTCGCCGATCAATGCGGTGATCCTACCTTCTGCGATCTCAAGGTTCACGCTCTTCAATGCGTTGTGGAAGTAAGGCATATCGGCGTCGTAGATGTAGCTTATCTTCGTAAAGCGTATTGCCATAGCTCACCTACCATTTCGTCCTCTGTATCCGACTTCAGGACAATTCCATACTTTCTGAAGGCCTCTTTCACCTTCCCGATGAATGAAACATCGAGACCGATGCTGCGCACTCTATCTGCATCGGCAAAGACCTTCTCGGGCCTGCCGTGGTCAAAGACTCTTCCATCATAGAGGACTATGCAGTCATCGCTGTTCATCACCTCTTCTATATCGTGCGTGATCGAGATTATCGTCAGCTTTCTGTCCTGATGCAGGGAGTCGATGATATCCTTTATCGTCTCTCTACCCCTTGGATCGAGCATGCTGGTAGCTTCATCGAACACTATTATGTCCGGATGCATGGCAAGAATGCCTGCGATTGCTACACGCTGCTTCTGACCGCCGGATAGGGCCTCGGGCTCCTTGTCCAGCAGCTGTGAAAGCCCTACCTTCCTGGAGTATTTCTCGATCTTCCGCTTCATCACATCGGGTTCGAAGCATCTGTTCTCCAGCCCGAATGCGATATCGTCCCTGACGGTAGCACCGATGAACTGGTTGTCCGGATTCTGGAAGACGATTCCGATCCTCTTCCTGATTTCAGGAAGGTTGTCGTCGGAAAGAATCTTTCCATCTATCTCGATGGTGCCCTCGTCGGGAGTTTCCAGGCCTACCAGAAGCCTTGCCAGAGTGGACTTTCCAGACCCATTCCTTCCGACGATGGTGACATAATCCCCCTCTTCTATGTCGAAGGAGATCTTCTCTAGGGATCTTGTATTCTCGTCGTATCGGAAACTGAGGTCTCTGACCCTGATTAGGCTCATGCCCTGTATTATATAAGGAAAAGGGGGAAAGACAATAACGGTCAAAGCTATTTTTTCCAATTGACAATATGCATCTACAATTCTACTATTCGATTGAAAATCAAATACGTCTTTGGGGCAGGGTGCAATTCCCTACTGGAGGTCAAAGTCCTCGACCTACGCAAGTAGCTGAACTGGTGGAAGTCCAGTACCAACGGTAAAGTCCGGATGAAAGAAGTACGTCGACTCTTTTATCGAGAACACACCCCGAACAGGTGTGCTCTTCTTTTTAGGGACGTTTTTGACGCTTGATCCATATCAGGAGGATAAAACAGTATGAACAACAGTTCGAACACAAGAAAGAACACCAGGATGATCGCAGGATGCGGTGTCCTCATCGCGGTCGCAGTGATCTTGCAGTACATCGAATTCGCAGTCCCTGTTATGCCGTCATTCATAAAGCTCGACTTTTCCGACCTTCCGGAGATCATCGGCGCCTTCGCCTACGGTCCACTGGCCGGAATTGCCATCAGCATAATCAAGAATGTGATCCACATGCTTGCATCGCAGTCCGGATTCGTCGGAGAGCTCTCCAATGCCCTTCTCGGATGTGTCTTCTCCCTCGTTGCAGGTGTTGTCTACAAGAAGTTCAAAACGAGAAAGGGTGCAATCGCAGGCGGCGTTCTCGGCGCACTTGCCATGGCCCTCTTCTCCTACCCCTGCAACCTCTACCTGATCTATCCTCTCTACATCAATGTGCTCGGCTTCCCGCTTGAAGCAATAATCGGAATGTACAAGGTCCTGAATCCCAACGTAGAGACACTCTCCCAGGCACTCATCTGGTTCAATATCCCATTCACTCTTGTCAAGGGTCTCATCGACGTGGTCTTCTGCCTGATCATCTACAAGAGAATCAGTCCGGTACTCCACAATGCAGGAAAGTAAATGCTGTACAGCATCACAGGTCCGGTAGTACATGGAAAGGGTCTTGGGCATCGTCACATGATGCCCACGGCCAATCAGGAGTATACGGACACCAGGATACCATTCGGTGTGTATGGTGGTATCTGCCACGCAGGGGGAAAGAACTACTACTGCATTACCAATATAGGCCAGCGTCCCAGCATAGACGACTCCGGGATGATCACAATAGAGTCGCTGCTCCTGGATTTCGAAGGTGACCTCTATGGCATGACCATCACCGTCGATCTCTACTTCTACATACGCCCTATAATGAAGTTCCCAGGCGGCATAGAAGATGTGAAGAAGCAGCTCGAGAAGGATTCGCTGACTGCGCTTGAATACTTCAGGAAGAACGGCATAGAGCTCTCCTGAATCCATTTCTTTCTTGTCCGTAAACGGATTGCATTCTAGAATTGTACCATGATAGCTAGAATGATCTCAGTCGTTGTATCCGTTCTTTTTCTTCTCTCATGTACGGGAAACGAGAGCGGACAGAGAATCGACGCACTCACTTCGTCCATCACAACAACTTCATCAAGGGTAGATTCTCTTGAAAAGGAGAATGCAGAACTTGCAAGGAGGATTTCCGAGCTTGAAAAAACGGTACAGGACAAGACGGCCGAGAGTGACGAACTGAGGAGCGCTCTTGACAAGGCCCTTGCTCAGCTCTCCTCTATCGAAGGAGAGCTATCAAGCAACAAGGAGCTTTGGAAGAGGCTTTCCGAAGTCGAGAATGCACTTTCCATGGTCGAAGGCCATCTATTCGCAATTACAGAATCCGAAGAAAATGCAGTCCTCTCTCCTGCGTATCTCGATATCGTCTTCTCTCTGGATAATAGCAGCAGACTTTCGGACAGAACTGCTGTCTCCAATGCTCTCATAAGTGGAGGCGAGATATATGTCTCCTCCGACTACTCCTATACAAGCAAGGTCTGGTCAGAGCTTGATGTGGGAGGAAGGAGACTGGAACTCGAAGATTACGGTGCTCTGGGAGAGGACATGACCTACTACACCCGCGGTGCCATGATCAATCTGACAGTGGGACAGGGGTGGAAGCTCTTCGATATCGACTACAGCTATGACAATGTCGTCATCTACCACTTTGTGAGGTAGGCTCAGAACCCTTTCAAAATACCCCGATAGTGTTTAGACTTTCTCTTCAGGAGGCATTTTGCATGGTCAGTGAGCAGAATCTAAAGGATACGGGAGAACTCATCTCCTTCATCGGAGGAAACCACTC
>JAILRW010000085.1 GCA_024698005.1 Sphaerochaetaceae bacterium
TAACAAGAAGAATGTCATCATACTTCTTGAGCATGTAGTATACAAAATTGGATCCGATAAAGCCGGCACAGCCTGTAATAAGATATTTCTTCATTTAGCAATTCTCTCCATAGATAAATTGATTATTAGAGTTCTCAAGTGTGGGACCAATCATATCCTTCTCACTGAGAACAGGTTCAATTCCATTTAGTAGTGAACCCCAGTCTACGGCAACTTCTGGAGCATCATATCTCATGCCACCTTCGGAAGCCTTGTTATATACATTGTCACATTTGTATCTGAACTCAACATCATCAGTAAGTGTCAGAAAGCCATGTGCAAAACCACGGGGGATGAAGAACTGTCTATGGTTCTCAGCACTGAGTTCTACAGATACCCACTGACCAAATGTAGGAGAGCCCTTCCTGATATCAACAGCAACATCTATTACCCTACCTTTGCTGCAGGAAACAAGTTTTGACTGAGCATATGGCGGGTTCTGCCAGTGAAGGCCTCGGAGTGTACCCTTCTGAGCAGAGAAGCTCATATTGTCCTGAACAAATTCTGTAGTAATACCCATGCTTTCGTATCTTGGTTTGTTATAGGTTTCTGTAAAATATCCACGGAGATCACCAAACACATCAGTTTCAACAATGAGCACACCTGGGATTTTTGTTTTAATTACTTTCATTATTATTCTTATTCCTTTATCTCAGCTGATCCATGTACTTGCCATCAAGTACATCCTTGAGATACTGGCCATACTGGTTCTTCTTGAGCACTTCATATATTTCAAGGACCTGTTCTTTTGTAATCCAGCCATTGAGATATGCAATCTCTTCAAGACAGGCTATCTTTCTATGCTGGTGTGTCTCTACTGTCTTTACAAAGTTGGTTGCATCTACAAGACTTTCATGTGTTCCTGTATCAAGCCAGGTAAATCCCTGCCCAAGAAGCTCAACATTGAGTGTTCCATCTTCAAGATAGATTCTATTAAGATCTGTTATTTCAAGCTCCCCTCTTGCTGATGGCTTAAGGTTCTTTGCATATTTAACTACACGGTTGTCATAGAAGTAGAGACCTGTTACGCAGTAGTTGCTCTTAGGTTTTGCCGGCTTTTCTTCTATGCTGATTGCTTTACCTGTAGAATCGAACTCGACAATACCAAAACGCTCTGGGTCGTCTACATAGTAACCAAATATAGTAGCACCCTTTCCTGTGTTTGCATTGTCAACTGCAGCCTTAAGTCTCTTATTAAGGCCATGACCTGCAAAGATATTGTCCCCAAGCACCATAGCAACAGTATCATCACCTATAAAATCAGCACCAATTATGAAGGCCTGGGCAAGACCATCTGGGCTTGGCTGCACAGCATAGGAAAGGGAAATACCAAACTGTGAACCATCTCCAAGCAAATCATTAAATCTTGGAGTGTCCTGAGGAGTTGAGATGATTAAAATCTCTCTTATCCCTGCATTCATAAGCACTGATAGAGGGTAATAAATCATTGGTTTATCATATATGGGAAGCAACTGCTTGCTGGTAACGCGGGTCAAAGGATATAAACGGGTTCCGGATCCACCGGCCAAGATAATACCTTTCATGGATAAACTCCTTGAGATAAGAATAATACTAAATACAATAATCCCATATGCCCTTAGGGCACAGTCAATAGATATTTCACTAACAGACATTGAGATCTAAGTAAGCATCGGAGTTAATTTGTAAAAGGTTACCATCTGGCACTTACGTGCAATGTTCTTTCCTAAAACAGCTAATATTTCGTAGCAATAATCTTTGACATATAGTCAATCTCTTACATTTACCCCTTATCCATAAACAGGAAGTCTCTTATAATGCAGAGCATATTATTATCTTCAGGGAATCAGTTTCTCGAGAAACTAGCATATGCACATTCTCGTATTTTAATGCCGATCAATTGAATATCATAGCATCACAGGGAGCAAAATACATTTAAACAAAGACCGAACAGTCCTTACTGATAGAATGCTGCCTTACCTTTAGATTCATTCTTGTAGCCAGATCCAGAGGAGCGATCCTCTTTGGCTCAGTCAAAGCCTGACTATAGTTCTTTCCCAGGAACGCTTCTGCATATTTCTCATAATTATCGGCTGATACATATGGAATCAAGGAGTCTGAAAGATCTGACTTCTTTTTCGTTGCGTCCCCATAGGGAATTACATCTCCCACATACCATTTATCCAGAGTATGACTTAGATCACCTTTGCATTTTACGGTGAACCAAGGACTATAAGGAAAAGATTCGATATCACCACAATAGTATCCAGAAACATCGATTTCACACTTGACATCAACCTCAAACTTCAAGGCTGTATGTCCAGCGTCATATATTCGAACCGTAGTAATATCAGTTGATTCACAGGAGACAGAGTCTATATCCTTTAAGGGTGTTCTGATTTCAAGGTCATCAAACTCATCAGTTACATACTCTTCAACAAGTTGGTTTATTCTGGAACCAAAATGACGAATAACAAATTCCCTGAAAGAAGGATTAGGCATCCTCTTACCTCCTTGTTCTAAATATATGATTATAATTTACACAAGGAAATAAGAACTTACTACATTGCAACTATTTATTTTATAAAAAATCAAATGCACATAATTCTGATTTTAATATAGGACAACACTCAAGTGCTTGTCTTAATCACATTAGAGACATGTCACTTGAATCATTTCTTTTCCACCCCTGGCCCTTTGCCCACTCAAGCCATTCTTTCTTATCCTGCTTTGCTGTTACCTTCTCTCCAGAAGCCATGTCTTTCAAAACAGGATTGATGTCTCGAAGGAAGTTTGCAAATCCGGACAAACCACCAACATCATCCATCACCATCTCTCCTTCTCTAGCAATAAGTACAGGTCGGTATGTCTCACGACACTTGATGTTAGCCCTATCCAATGTACTCTGATCAACAATACCTTCCTCTACCAGATCAGCACAGTTCCAGCTTGCTGTTATCCTTACCTTCCACTCGTCTACGAAGTCATAGTTGTATATGAGTTCTGTTGCAAATGGTTTTGGAATTACCTGGTTGAATGGAGAATCCTCATTCATTTCTACTGCAGCTCTGATCTTATCCTCAATGAATTCCAGCTCCTCGGATATCGTTTTGCAGGTGTTCTCCTCGATGAACTGAGCCTCATTGTTCGACTCTGGATAATTATCATGAAGCCTATCCCACCCAGGGCAAAGTATAGAATCCAATGGCAGTCGTTCAACCAAAGCAAAAGGATTAACGTTGAAGACCAGAGCAAGCCGTTCAAGTGGATAATCCTTGAACTTGATAGTCTCTATTTTCTTTCCAGAGAAACTGTATAGCCTTTTTTCCTGCTTGAATTCTGCAAAATCGATGAACTTTACCTTTGCAAAGTCGGAATTATCATTCTCTTTCGCAGGCATCACTTCTTCCATATAAGCGACATTCATCTCTGTTTCAGGGGTTATATCCTTCATGTCCTCCAAACATGAATATAGACCTTCTTCATGACACTGTGACAAATATGGTCCTGTATACTTCTTTCTGAGCCAATTCCTGAAACTTCCTCCCTCATAATCATCGGCCCAGAACTGAGCATCCTCATCCATCAATGGACTGCGGAACAATATACCAACCATCTTGAGCCACTCTTCTGTTCTTCCCTCGCATAGTTCATTCTGTCTTCCTTTTCCAAGGGTAAATTCATGCAAATGGCTATTCTGCCAACCGAATGCTCTCTGTATTGCATAATGAAGTGCATAGAGTGGAATGTTTGCTGGAACGATCATATCCCTGGTTATTACACCATCTTTTGCACCACCATAGTCCTTGAGACTCTCTATATCAGACTCATCCACTACTCCTATCAACTCAAGATGCAGACGCATGATTTCCTTCGGCTCAAAAGGAATATGCTCTCCAGAGATGTCTTCAAGTTCCTTATTGTTTCTGGAGTTCAAGGCCCCTGGATAAATACCAAGATCCTGTTTCAAATCTTCAATCATCTCCCTCTGCTCATCAGTCAACTTACTTTCAGGAATTGCTATCAGTTTTTCAAACCTGTCCCTGTTGGATTTATCATAGGCTTCAATTTCTTTCTGTTTTTCCTGATAGGCCTTGTAGATATCCTCTGGAAGCATATTTTCAAGGTTGTCCCATGTAACCCTCATTGGTCGATGATAATCCTCCCTGTATGACATCCTCTTCTCCTTCTCCCACTCTGACTTCCAGTTATCTGTATTTTCCATATCGCAATCCCCTTTTCGCTTGTTTGTCCTTTGGCCTTGCATCCTCTCATATGCCCTGTATTCCCGAACCTTGGCAGTATGGTCACAAGGATCCAAGGTATTATGTATCTCGTCTGTATATGGAATATAGGATGAAACCATCCCCAAAGAGACACCTAGAAATTCAGCTATTTCCTTCACTGATAATCCTTGTCTCCTCAACTTCTGGATCTCTTCGACCATAGGAGAAGTATAGGAGCCCATAGTAACAAGAATCTTTGTTACCTTTGTACGTGTCATCTTGAAATGAGAAGCTGTCTCACTTATGGAACCAGGATTATCAGTCCTGGGTTCATATCCACGCAGTCTCTGGTTTTCTCGCTGCTCTTTTAGTTCCTCAGGAGTCTTTTTCGTGCTTTCGTAATAGGCTGCGACTTTTTCCATCAGATCCCAATCAGCCTTTGAAATTGCCATGCTACTCTCCTCTTCTCTATATGGTTGCAGTATAGAAGTCACACAAATTCACAGTCAATAAAAATGTAAAAATAATCACGTTTCAGCATTTATAAAAAAACAAATAGACTATTATCCAATTAATTTAAACAACACAATATAACTATCAAAACAATCCATGACTATCAAAAAACATCGCTGTTTTTTATATTTCATCTTGGAATATTATTAATCAGTTACAAAGTCAAAATATTATAAGTAGATTATTGAGATGAGAATAATACTGAAATGATAATCTTTAGGTCAGTAGTATCATCGTAGCAATCACATGGTAAGTTGTTCATTCTTTCTAACTGGAATAGCTTGTACAGTTTGAAAGCACCTGCGTCGCTTGCAGATTTAATTGTGCTGTAAAACCGTGTTGCTTAAAATAATAGTTCTTCCCTGGTCATTATGAAATCCGCATAAAATCGCCATATGTCATGATATTCTCCGCACCAAATACGTTCTCCAAGTACTTCATAAAGGCTCCTTCTACTGGAACTGTTATAAATAGCGCCAGTCGTTTTTTTGCGCGAGAACAACATACATAGAATAGATTTCTATTGCGGATATACGATTTCAGTTGCTTCTCATCCTTTATCAGTTTCGGATTTAGTGGGAGCATTTCATCGAACTTATAACTATTCCAACCTCTGCCCATAATGAAAATAACATTTTCATATTCCTCACCCTTCACACCATGATCAGTGGAATACTCTGTTTCTGGTTTCTGAAAACTGATTGCATTGACTACTTCTTCATAAGAAATCCCATAGAAATCACTTATTTGTTTCCCATGTAGGGTAATAAGTTCCTCTCCTATGCTCCATCTATCGAACGCTTCAAGCTTTTCAATAAGTTTGGGTGGCAAACCAAAGAGTCTATTATCTTCTAACACTTTAAGGACCTTATAAATTGTGCCTTTACGAGCCATCTCAAGATCCTCTTCAAGCTTCCTCCACTGTCGTTTATG
>JAILRW010000093.1 GCA_024698005.1 Sphaerochaetaceae bacterium
TGGGTTTACACATCGCTTAGCTATATGAGTAGAGTTGGAACTCCTGTGTGTCTCATAGCCTTGGGAGGCCAGTTTGAAATATCCGATGTTCCTGCATTCAAGAAGGAGCTTATCGCAGGCACGATCATGCGCCTTGTTATGGCACCATTAATTGGGTTTGCCGTTGTTTTTATTGCACACCACTACGGCTATCTCGAGCTCAATCCAACCTACATGGGCGTATTTGTAGCTGCTTTTGGTGCACCTATCGCAGTTTCAAGCGCAGCAATGGCATCCCAGATGGATGCAGATGAAGTGCTTGCTGGTCAGATTGTTATCTGGACCTGTATCTTCAGTATGTTCACAGTCTTTACTATGGCTGTTCTCTTCAGGGCTCTTGGACTGCTATGAACGATTCAAAGCGCTCACTGAGAATACTCAGTTTGACAATCATATTCTTCTGGGCAAGTGAATACTGTCACGTGCCCTACTATGCTCCCTACCTATCATCCCTTGGCTTTGCTGCCACGATGATAGGTATCATCACCGGAATCTACGGCTTTACACAGCTAATTGTCAGAATCCCTATGGGAATCATTACTGACATGAAAAGCTCCTACAAGGCCACAATATTGATAGGAACGGGATTCACAACACTCTCATCCCTGGGCCTCATCTTTGCAAAGAGTGCCCCTTCCATCCTGTTTTTCAGGATGCTGGCAGGCATCGCTGCCTCCACCTGGCTTGCATTCACTGTGCTCTACAATGCCTATTACAGAGAAAGCGAAGCTGTCACTGCAATGACCAATGTAAATGCCTTCAATAATGCAGGAAAACTCATTGCATTCTTCCTTGGCCTTGTCACAGCAAGACTCTTTGGCTACCGCTTTCCACTCGTCTGTTCATTCCTGACAGGTCTTGTTGCCTTGATCCTTGCCTTGAATCTCAAGCCAATTCAGATGAAGAGAGAGAGTTTCAAGCTTGAGCACATAACCTCAGTTATAACCAACCCCGCAGTACTTGTTGCCTCTTTATTTGGAATCGTATTGCAAGGCTATACACAGGCAACTGTGTTCTCATTTACAAGTGCAGTCAGCAAGGAGCTTGGAGCAAATGCTATCGAAATTGGCATAACTACCTTGCTCTACACATTTGTACAGGTAGTAAGTGCTCCTTATTTGGGAAAGAAGCTTCTTAATCGAATTCCAAGGTCCGTTTCCCTTTTGTTAGGCTTCCTTCTTTTATCACTGAGCGCGCTTTTGGTTGCATTTGCACCAAGCGTCAAGCTTATCTACATCGCCGAGATTCTTGCAGGTGTTGGCAACTTGATCCTTGTATCCATGCTGATGGCAATAATAGTAAGCCACATACCACAGGAAAAGCAGTCTACAGCCATGGGCTTCTATCAGGCAATCTATGGAATTGGCATGGCCTCAGGCCCTGTCATGGTCGGCGCTATCGTGCAAAGAAGTGGATATAGAAGTGCATACCTTACAGTTACTGCAATATGTATGCTCTCTGCCCTGCTTTCCTTCATTCTTGCCTCAAGGTATGTAAAGAAATGACGGCAAGTCAATTGCCCTTTGTTCCAAATGCAATTATCCTTATCCTTGTATGAGTATTAAGATTCTATTTCTTGGAGAAATTGTAGGTAGACCAGGAATCCAGAGCGTCAAGCTCGGGCTCAAGGCACTCAAAGAAAAATACGGTGCTGACCTGGTCGTGGCAAACGCAGAAGGAACTACCAATGGCTTTGGCCTTGGCCGTCAGCATTCTGTGCAGCTTTTCAAGATGGGAATCGATATTCTCACCGGAGGAGAAAAGCTCTTCTACAAGGCAGACCTCGTAGAGGTCCTGCCAAAGAATGGCAACATATTAAGACCTGCAAACCTACCACCTACATCACCAGGCAAGGGATACAGGATAGTGACTATAAAGGATAAGAGAGTTGCAGTAGTAAATCTCATCTCTTCGTCAGGCTTCAAGTTCTCTATCCAGAATCCCCTATCCTTCATGGATTATCTCACAGACAATCTCAAGAAGGATTGTGATGTAATTTTGGTGCAGTTCCACTCTGGAACTACAGCAGAGAGTGCAACCCTTGCACACTATCTAGATGGAAAGGTCTCAGCAGTAATAGGTACACACGCAAAGGCACTGACTGCTGATGCCCATATAATGGAAAAGAGCACTGCTTTCATAACTGATACTGGACGCTGTGGCTCCATAATGAGTGCTGGTGGTTTCAACCCAGAGTATGAGATCAGGAAGTTGATGACTGCACTACCAGAAAGAAGCCATGAATCCTGGCTTATGTGCGAACTACAGGGAGCTGTAGTCACTGTAGATGAGAATACAGGAAAGGCAACAAGCATAGAGGCTTTTAGGAAGAGTGTCGATGTCAAAAGCCCAGAGGGAGATGTAAGATGAAACAAGAAGTAACAATTAGAAAGATAGAAGATGGCCATATCACTGCAGGCTGCGACAAGAGAGCCTGTGAAGGTTGCAAGGGTTCCTTCTTCTGCAAGAGCACAGACAGCATTTTCGAAATCCTCAACAAGACAGAAGAAGAGCTGAATGTAGGAGACAAGGTAAAGGTAAACCTGGACAGCAAGAAGACTGTGTTTGCAACCCTTATAAGCCTTGCTCTTCCACTTTCCCTGCTTATCGGTGGTATGGTGCTAGGTTATGTTCTCAAGCTCTCTGAACCACTTCAGTTTCTGCTTGGAGCAATTGGCCTTGCTATCGGCTTTCTATTTGGTTATTTCTACTTCCGCTACACAAAGAAATCCTACCTTCCAGAGGTAGAGGAAAAGCTATAGGTGAAAGTTCTTCTTCCAGTAATAATTATCACTCTTCTCTTCACATCCTGTTTCAAGCTTGAGAACAGTGCAGAGGGTTTGCATGTAGACGACATAGCACTTGCTGATGTCGACTTCAAGAAGTCTATCCTCACACTTGGAAGAGAAGGCAAAGACCCTATCACAATCGAAGCAGAAAGCATCAAATGGTTCGAGGATGAGAATAGAGTAATTGTTGGAGCACTCACTCTCAAACAGAGTGATAGCAATGGAAAAGTAATAATAAAGGGAAATGCAGGAAGCGCAAAAATTGACACAAAAAACATGCTCGTGGATCTAAAGGATGGTGTTCATCTCATCAAGGAAGATGATAATATGGAAATTGAAGCAGAGAGCATCCTACTGGACACTGAAAACAGCATAGTAAAGAGCGATGGAAAAGTTGTAATCCACCTTGAAGAGGGATACTTTGAAGGCTCTGGGCTCGAAGCTAATCTGAACTCTATGACACTTGAACTCAAGAGTATCGAGAAGGGAGCCATGTATGAAAAGTAAGTTATTCATCCTGCTTATGCTGCTACTCTCCTTCTCTCTCTTTGCAGACGATATAACATTCTCTGGTGGCTATTCCAAGGCGGTCATGAATGAAGGAAAGCGAGAGTTGATGCTCTCCCAGAATGCAGTTGTAACAGTTGGCTCTTTGACTATAAAAGCAAATTCCATAACCCTCTCAGGCGATGACTACGACACAGTCGTCTGCAATGGCGCAATCAGCATCGAAGATCCTGAAGAAGGATTTTTGATGAGAGCAGACAAGCTCTACTACGACAGGAAGGAAGAGAGAATCATCATCACATCCTGGTGCGAGATAAGTGATAGAAAGAACGAGCTTGAAGCAAGTACAGCATCCCTTGCGTACGATCTCAAGAGCAAGGATCTTATGATGGAGATGAGAGTTCGTCTGGTTGCCAACACAGAGGATGGTCTTCTGACTGGTCAGGCTGAAAGTGTCTACTTCAATAGAGACAGCAATACACTCTCCCTCTCGGGAGGAGCTGTCGTCTCCTGGAAAGGAGATACCTACAAGGCACAGCTAATTACAGTTGATATCGACAAGAGCGAAATCAATCTGGATGGAAGAATCGAGGGGGTCGTACATGGCTGATATTCTCAAGATTGAAAATCTCTCCCGTTTCTATGGCAAGCGCCAGGTTGTCAAAAACATCTCATTCTCCATGGAAAGTGGTTCTGTAACCGGTCTTCTGGGGCCAAATGGTGCAGGCAAGACCACAACATTCTATATGATAGTTGGCTTCATAAAAGCCAATGGTGGAAAGATAATCCTCAATGGAAAGAATATAACAAGACTTCCTATGTACAAGAGAAGTCGCCTAGGCCTTGGTTACCTTCCACAGGAGTCCTCCATATTCAGGAAGCTCACAGTAGAACAGAATCTGAAGATGATTGCAGAGACAAGAAAGGATCTATCTCGTGGAGAGAAGAAGGATCTTGTTGAAAAGCTCATGGTAGAGTTCGGTATCACAAAGGTAAGAAACCAGTTCGGTTACACTCTTTCCGGAGGAGAGAGAAGAAGAACAGAAATCGCTCGCTCCCTTGTTACCAGCCCCCACTTCCTATTGCTCGATGAGCCTTTTGCAGGAATCGACCCAAAGGCAGTATACGAGATCAAGCAGATAGTGCGTCAGCTTTCCGAGCAAGGAATTGGCGTCCTTATAACCGACCACAATGTCAGAGACACCCTGGCTATAACCTCCTGCGCCTACATCATGAACAACGGCACCATCCTCGCATCTGGTACAAAGGAGGAGCTCATACAGAACGAAGACGCAAGAAGAATCTACTTCGGTGACGACTTTTTGAACGAGGGTATCTGATGAGCCCAATAGGATTAGAAACCAGTCAGAGACAACTATTAAAATTAAATGCCAACATGTTCCAGTCACTGGAGATGATGACACTACCTCTGCCTGAGCTTCTGGAAAGAATCAAGAAGGAGCTTGAAGAGAACCCTACATTAGCAGTTGAAAAGGGAGCGCTCAACGAAGATAGCTACGAAGAGTACGCCTCAAAACAGCTAAGAAATGAAGCACATGAACTTTCATATTCCGACTCCTCTGCCTATGGCTCTGACATCTCAGATAGCCACCAGGCTTGGCTTGAAGGAACAATAACAAGCGAAGAGACACTACAGGAACACCTCATGCTTCAGCTTGGATGTCTCAAGCTGGATGAAAAAACTAGAAGAGCTGCAGAGACAATCATCTCCGACCTCGATAGCTCTGGCTTCTTTTCACACCCTCTTGATGAAATTCTGACAGGAGAACTCAAAGAATACAAAGATGAAGCTCTCGAAGCCCTGCACACTTTAGAGCCTGCAGGAGTCGCTGCAACAGACTATAAAGAATCACTCTGTCTCCAGGCAAAGGATAGAGGACTTGAAGGGAAAGCTCTGAAAGCTTTCAAGGAGATGGTCTATGAAGCCCTTTTCCTCCTTAAACAGGACAAGGTGAAAGAAGCTAGCAGGATAATGGGTACAGATGAAGAGGAGACAAAGAGCCTCTTTGCTCTTCTGAAGACACTAACTCCATATCCTGGTGCACGCTTTTCTTCAGGGCCAGAGAAGATAGTAATTCCAGATCTTAGTATCAAGCAGGAGGATGGAAAGCTCGTTCTTAGAATGAACGACTCTACTCTTCCTGTACTCAGCATAGATGCTGAATACAAGAAGATGGCCGAAGAGTACACAAAGGCCAAGAGCAAGGACGAAAA
>JAILRW010000095.1 GCA_024698005.1 Sphaerochaetaceae bacterium
TGTTCTGCACAGGGAACAAAATATGAAAACTTTATTCATGAAACAGTTGAGGAGCATCAGAAAGGATTGCGCCGAGGTCTCGAATACCTGAAAGATAAGGGGTATCCAGTTATGGATATTTCTGATGAAACACTTCATATGCTTATGAGCGCATATCTCACAGCACTGTTCGAGCCGATAGTGCATGACTATCCAAAAAAGGATGCAGCGAGCTATCTGGAAACGATAAATAAATTCTTCATGCCGGGTTGGCAGAGGATTATGGGAATAGAGGAGACCTGAAAAGTCTCCTTTTTCTTTTATCAGTTATCGAAAAGATGTTTTTGATAGCTATCAAAATAGTGAATTTGCTCTCTTAAAGGGCAGGAGGTTATAAATGGACAAGGAGAATAAGGTAGAAAAACGCTCTACCTGGCAGTGGATATTCTACTTTGCTGGAATAAAGAAGAAACACTTCCAGATAAGCGTAATCTTGGCATTTGGCAGCGTAATTACCCAGATGCTTCCCTATTTCATCATTGCTCGTCTCATCACAAGCTTGATGAACGGTTGTCGTGATATTTCAGTACTTGGAAAATATCTGTTGTGGATGGCTTTATTGTGGCTGCTCTCCTCACTGTTGCATGCACTATCAACAACTGCTTCTCACAAAGCAACTTTCTATGTGCTTGGAAACATGAGAAGAAGAAGTATCGACAAGCTGACAAGAATGCAGCTTGGAGATGTTCTGAAAAGATCATCAGGTGGACTCAAGAACACTCTTGTTGAAAGGATTGACAGTATCGAGACCATAATGGCTCATGTCATTCCTGAGTTCACAAGTAATCTAGCAGCACCTCTTATAATCTTCATCTATCTAGTCTATCTAGATTGGCGTATGGCCCTTATTTCACTCGTCACTTTTCCTATTGGAATGTTTTCACTTGCCTGGATGATGAAGGATGCCAATGAGAGAAATGAATTCTGTATAGAGAAGACCAAGGTTTTGAACGATACAGCAGTTGAGTATATCAACGGTATCGAGGTAATAAAGGTTTTTGGAAAGACACAGAGTTCATATGACAAGTTTGTAGTTGCTGCCAAGGAGGCTGCAAGTAGTTATGTAGAGTGGATGAGAGATTACAACACCTCCATGACTATGGCAATGACTGTAATGCCTAGCACCTTGATTGGAATCCTTCCAATGGCAGGTCTGTTGGTAATGAGAGGCTCTCTGAGTGCAGAAGAAGCAATTATGTGTATCATACTCGCAGTTGGTCTACTTACACCAATTGTCGCACTCATGGCCTTCGTGGATGACCTAAGACAGATGGAAACAATTGTAAATGAGGTAACTAGCATAATTACTTCACCAGAACAGGAAAGACCTGAAGTCAGTAAAGAGACTGCTAAGGACAATACTATCAGAATGGAAGATGTCCACTTCAAGTATGATGAGAAGGAAGTTCTGCACGGAATTGATGTTGAAATAAAAGAGGGAACATTCACAGCTCTTGTTGGTCCATCAGGTAGTGGAAAGAGTACTATTGCACGTCTTATTTCAGGTCTTTGGGATACAACTGAAGGCAAGATCTCTATCGGAGGTGTAGATGTTAAAAACATGTCAGTAGAAGACTTCAATTCAAGGGTTGCCTACGTAAGTCAGGATAACTACCTCTTTAACGATACTGTAATGGAAAACATCAGGATTGGAAGAGTCGGTGCAAGTAACGAAGAGGTAATTGAAATAGCAAAGGCTTCTGGCTGCCATGATTTCATAATGGAACTTGAGAATGGTTATGAGACTATAGTCGGAGGAGGTGGAGGACACCTTTCTGGTGGAGAAAGGCAGAGAATTTCAATCGCTCGTGCAATGTTGAAGAAGGCTCCAATTGTTATTCTTGATGAGGCTACAGCCTACACAGACCCTGATAATGAAGCAATTATCGAGCACTCTGTAGGTAGACTTGTCAAGGGCAAGACTTTGATCGTAATTGCTCACCGTCTATCTACAATCCAGAATGCTGACAACATTCTTGTCATAGACGATGGAAGGATTGTTGAGCAGGGTGACCATCAGTCACTGCTGAACAAGAAGGGTCTTTATATGAGGATGTGGAATGACCACATCTATATCAAGGACAAGCTTGAAAAGGAGGAGAGTGTATGATTTCCGTAATTAGAAAATTCTTCCAATTCAGTCCTGAAGTTTACAGGA
>JAILRW010000119.1 GCA_024698005.1 Sphaerochaetaceae bacterium
TCCGAAGGGAAAAGAGGGCCTACAAGATAAGCCAGTTCGATTCCATTGTCAGTGTCTTCAGGACTTCGAATGACATAGTATTCTCTGTTGTCCACGAATCAGGAGTTGAAGCACAGGTCGCCTGGTGCGGAGATACTGGCAGGTCCACTGATGTAGAGGCCATAGAGCACAAGGCATCTTTGCCATCGAGAGTCCTGTTCTTCATGCAATCTCGGCAAGTACGATTCTTGCGTATTCAGCCTTAACTGATTCTATGGCTTGTACTACACTATTCCATGTAATTGTTTCATTGGACATGAGTCCTCATTATCCTGAAGTTTTGGCTAACAGCAGTTTAGAGGATTCATGTCTTTTTGTTTCAGCTGTTTCTCGTTGCTGATTTCTGGCGATTTGAATTTTCACCTGTCGCTAACAAAGGCAGCAATACATGGCCACTTGATCGATCAATCGAATTTCAAAGAATCAATTGAAATAGCAAATGCAACGTACCAGGATCATTTGAAAAGCAAATGCACGATTGGTGAAAATCAGTGTACAGAATCCCTATCTGGAGCAATATTGTAGGTGCAAATAGAGGTCTTGCATTTTCTTTGCGCTAAGTGAAGCTGAGCCCTGCTGCTTGTAGAATCGTTTGCAACTTGTAGGCTATTGTACTACTGGTTACTAAATATTCTCGCTCAGAAGGTGCAAAGGCTCTAATTTAGAAAAAGACCTAGGAACTTGTCCTAGGTCTCTTGCTCCCCCTGACGGATTTGAACCATCGACAGGCGGATTAACAGTCCGCTGCTCTACCGACTGAGCTAAAGGGGAATGTTGTCTTGCAACGTTGACTATCCTAGCAAATGACTATTTTTTAGTCAACAATGTTTAACTTATTTTTTAGCCAAAAAACCAAAAGAAAGGAAAAGGCCACAGCTGGTGTGACCTTTCCCTCTTGAAATCGATGTTTATCTTACTTTGCAGGATACTGCTTCTTGAAAGCATCGACGACCATTTCGAGCACACCTCTGTCTGTGCGGACGATATTGCCGAACTGAGTATATCCGTCGCCACCGACTGACAGGAAGTCATGACAACATACTGTGTATGTCTTGTTTCTGTCGAGGAGAGTTCCATCAGGAAGTGCGACTCTCTTGATCCTCTTGCCAGGCTCAGCTGTCCTGGAGTAGACAACTCTGAGATCGGAAGAAGGATACCTGCCTTCGGATTCGCCGACGACGGAGTAGCCGTACTCGAGAGCTTCGTAGATCTCTTCGCCTGTGACGGAGGAGAGAACTGCATAGTTGCCGAATGGAAGAACGTTGTAGACGTCTTTGTAAGTGATCTCACCCTTCTTGAGGCTTGCACGGATTCCACCACTGTTGATGAAGGTGAAGTCAGCACCGGTCTCTGCAGTCATTGCCTCTACGATGAACTTGGAGAGGTTGGTCTGCTTGTTTCTGACCATCTTGCGATCGCCGATGAAATCGACTGGGAGGTCTGCAACTACAGCACCGTACTGAGCATCGATCTCCTTATCGAGAGCTGCGATGTACTCGTCGACCTCTGGATCGTTAGGAATATCGACGATACCGAATGAGGTTGCAAGAGCGGAAGCAGATGGATTGAGAACATCCTCTGCTGGAATCAGCATGGCACTTGCGCTTGTGACCTTCTTGTCCTTCACATGGAGCTGTACAACGCCGACGTTCTTGAGGTAGCTGCCTGTGGATACTACAAGAGTATCGGTGGACATTCTGCCCTGTGGGTAATCCTCGTGGTCGTGTCCATCGATGAAGAGGTCGATACCCTTGATGTACTTGCAGATGTTGTCCGTTGTGATCTCGTTGTCGATGGCACCGTCAATACCGACATGACCAAGTACGATCACGTAATCAGCAACCTGATGGGCCATATCGACTGCATACTGGGCATTCTGTGCGATGATAGGATCCTTGAAGGAAAGGCCCTTTACATAGAGCGGGTTCACCTTGTAAGGAGTCTCTGGTGTTGTGATGCCGATGACACAGACCTTGAATCCGTTGAAGTCGTAGATTGCATATGGCTGGAAGAGGTTGTAGCCCTTCTGGTCGAGCACGTTTGCAGAAACAACAGCAACGCCTTCCTTTGCACACTCATCAGCAAGCTTTACGAGGGTCGGGAAGCCATAGTCGAAGTCGTGGTTGCCAGGTACCATTGCATCGTATCCGAGCATGCCGAGCAGAGTAACGACGGACTTGCCGGTGAAGAAGTTCGAGTAGTTGGTTCCGTGGAAGGTATCACCTGCATCAAGGAGGAGGATGTTGTTGGTGATAGCTCTACCTGCCTTCAGCATTGTAGAAAGCTTGGAGTAGCCCATTCCACCATCCATAGGAACAACTCTGCCGTGGACATCGTTGGTATGGACGACAAAGAGATCGAATTCAGCATCGCCCTGAGCATTCTTGACGATAGGCTCGACACCGAACGGAAGGTTGGAAGATGGAGCTGGAGCTGCAACAGGAGCTGGAGCTGGAGCTGCAACTTCGGCCACAGGAGCTTCTACTGCCTTGACCTCTTCGACAGCTGGAGCTGGGAACATATCGGCTACATAGGAATCGAGTTCTTCGAATAGAAGGCCACATGCCCACTCGATATCCTCTTGTGTATAATCTTCGGAGAAGTAGAACTTGACCTGTCCATCACCGAGCTTCTCATATGTGACCATGTCGTAGAGAGCAGGAACCTTCTCGACACAGTTCATACCGAATGCAAAGAGTTCCTCATCGGTAATGAATGATGGATAGCTGACAACAGCAGCTCCCTTCTCGATCTCGACAGTTGCCTTGTATCCTGCAACCTCGTGAGAAACGACACTCTTGCCGGTCTCTGCTTCGGCCTTCGGAGCTTCAGCCTTCGGTGCCTCTGCCTTTGGAGCCTCAGCCTTAGGAGCTTCGGCCTTAGGAGCTTCGGCCTTCGGTGCTGCTGCGACAACAGCCTTTTCTGCAGGAGCAGCTGCAGCTGCCGGAGCTACCTCGACCTCAGGAGCCTTGGTGCTGGAACATCCAATGATCGAAACGATCATCATGATGATCAAGATTGTCGAAAGTGACTTAAGTAAACGATTCACGTTGTACTCCTCCTTTTCTATAGAAATCTATACTAGTTTAAAAATAGCACACTACTGATGCATTCACTATAACATAATACACCGATTTCAGTTTCAAATATCACTCTCAAAATGCATATTTTCAGATTTTTTTCGATTGCAGGATAAAAAAAATCCTGTAGATTGCCATCTACAGGACTATGAACTTCCAGAATCTGGAATTCTTGCCTTAATTACATAAGGTCCTTTGCCTTGCGAGCTGTGTTACCGGTCTTCTCGCATACTGCAAAGTGGCGGAGCTTTCCGTTCTCGAAAACACTCTTCATCTTGATAACACCACCCCATCTGCTGGTGAGAACCTTGGCACCTTCACGCTTTGCGTTCTTAGAAACATTACCTGGCATATTTATATTCCTCCGTCGTTATGGACAATTTTCTGACTAATCGTATCCCATATAGACACAAGTGTCCACTGGTTTTTCAAATCAGGACTTTTAGAAGTTACATAAAATGGCAATTTGTTTCAATAGTTTTGACAAAAAAACATCTCTTTACGCTGTATATATTCAACTGCAAATACACAATGTATTGAAAAAAATTAACTTAAAAGGGGTTGATTAACATTAAAAATACCTCTAATATACCTAACTGTCGCTAGACGATGCCGACTTAGCTCAGTTGGTAGAGCAGCTGATTTGTAATCAGCCGGTCGTTGGTTCGAGTCCGACAGTCGGCTTTAGAAAGGAACTACAGTAATGTGGTTCCTTTTCTTTTTCCCTTCCCCTATTTAATACAATATTTCACCTTTCTATGTAGATAATTGTGGAGGTATTCATGTCTTCACCCTTATCGATCGTTCTATTTAGAAGAAATTCAAATTATAAGGACCCAATCCTTTCTATCACTTTTGGTTGGGATAGTGGAACAGACAATGCTTTAAGAGATTCCTGCTATATCATGTCAGCTCTTTCTGATATGGAAGATTGCTCTGCTATCGATATGGTAAGAAAGCTTAATAAAACATTTCCACTGTCGGGACTGGCAACTCATCCAAGCTGGTTTACAAAGGACAAGAGAGAACTTGAAAAGGTTTTAAAACTAGTCTCTTCAGGTCTCAGAGAAGGAAAAAATAGAAATGATGGACTAATAGGAATAACTCCAAACGCAATAGAAAATATAGAAGCCTATGGTTGTAGATCAATATATCTGATGTTCAAAGAACGTTATTCCATCATTGATTTTCTCGATGAGATAGAACGATCAGAGCTAGATAAAGAAACAATAGAAGAAGCTAGGCAAGTAGAAGATTGGATGAAGGATCGTTTCAGTTGGGACATGGCACTATCCTACTACATGAGATTCGTGGGACAACCTGGAGATATCTATTTCCACCCTACTGATAAGAATCTGCTTCTTATCAGAAGTGATTATTGAGCTTCAAGAAGATAAAGAGAACGAGAACAGAAAGCGAGATAGCTAAAAGAGAATAATCTTTATTCTTGAACTTCAGTTCACGTGCACAGGTCCTCCTCTCTCCTGGGATATATCCCCGTGCCTCCATAGCATCTGCAAGCTCATACGCTCTTTCAAATGCTATTGTAAACAAAGGTACGACCAGAGAAAGCATTGCAGAAACTCTTTCACTCATATGCCCCTCTTCAAAATCGACGCCACGTGACTTCTGTGCATTGACAATTCTCTCAGCTTCCAACGAGAGGGTTGGGATGAATCTCAGTGCAATTGAAATCATCATAGCAACCTCTTGAGTTGGAAATTTGATCAAAGAAAGAGGAGATAGAATGAATTCAATTGCAAGAGTCAGCTCCAAAGGTTTTGTGGTTGCAGTCAAACAGGTTGTATAAACGAGCATCAGCAGAAGACGGATAGTAATCTTAAATGTAAATACGAGAGCTTCCGAGTAAATTTCAAAACCTTTGAAAGAGAAAATTACACTTCCCCTCTTGAGAGAAAGAATATTTACAAGCAGCAAAAACAATGAGAGATAGAGAATTGGTCTGAGTGTTCTCAAAATAAATCTTAGATCCAGTCCAGATAGATAAATTGCACAACCTGCCAAAACTGCAAGCAGTATATAAGGAATAAAAGAAGAAGGTATGAATACAGCGACTACCAAAAGAAGTACTGCTATCAGCTTTGCTCTTGGATCAAGATTATGCATAAAAGAATTCATAGGGAGGTATCTTCCAAAAGTGAACCTTTTCATCTTGAAATCCTCCTTGAAACAGCTTCTGCAATCTGCTCAATAGTGCGTGCATTTTCATCAACTTCGAAGCCAGCCTCTCTGAGCCTGTTCTTGAAATTTACAACTGTTGGTAAAAGCAAATGATTCTTTTTTATCAGCTCACCATCATTGAAAAGATCAAGAGTAGGACCGTGATAGATCACTCTGCCATCCCTCATGAACACTGTATCATCTGTATAGCTGTAGACCATATCGTTGTCATGAGAAACCAATATAATTGTCTTATTGAATTCCCGATTTAGAGAAACAATCAAATCAACAAGTCTTTTTGCTCCTTCCGGGTCGAGTCCTGCAGCAGGTTCGTCCAGAACGAGTATCTTTGGATCAAGAGCAAGAATGCCAGCAATAGCTACTCTTCTTTTCTGGCCACCAGAGAGTTCCATCGGGTTTCTATCATACAGGATGGGAGAAATCCCAACATTCGATAGTGCACTCCTTGCCCTCTCATAAGATTCTTCCTTTGAAATGCCAAAACGAATAGGACCAAAGGCAACATCATCCAGTATTGTCGATTCAAATAGTTGGTATTCAGGAAACTGGAAGACAAGGCCCACCTCTTTTCTCAACTTCTTCAAGTTCTTGTTCTTCTCGTTTGCTTTGATAAGGTGATCGCCCAACTCGATCTGACCACTGGAAGGAATCAGAAGCGCATTGAGGTGCTGGACCAATGTTGACTTTCCAGAACCGGTTTCTCCAATTATTGCAGTTATTTTACCTTCTCTGATATCGAGCTCGATATCAGAGAGGGCTGTGTGAGCGAAAGGAAGATTTCTATCATAGATGTAACTTATCTTTTCAAAGTGTATTCGCATAGCTCACCTATAATCTCATCTTCACTATTGCCATCAAGTACAATACCATGATTCTTGAAAGCTTCCTTCACCTTGCCAATGAAAGGTACATCGAGACCTACACTTCTTATCCTCTTGGCATCCTTGAAAACTTCTTCAGGCTTACCATGGTCAAATACCTTGCCATCACATAGGACAATACAGTCATCTGCTGTATAAGCCTCTTCTATATCATGCGTAATTGAAATGATTGTCAGCTCTTTATCCTGATGGAGCTCTCTGATCAACTTCTTGATCGTATCTCTGCCTCTAGGGTCAAGCATGCTTGTTGCTTCATCAAGTATGATTATATCGCTCTGCATAGCGAGTACACCAGCAATGGCGACACGCTGCTTCTGACCTCCGGAAAGAGCCTCGGGTTCTTTATCAAGCAGTTTTTCCAGTCCAACCTTATTGGAGAACTGCTCTATCAAAAGAGCCATATCACTTTTAGAGCAGCATCTATTTTCAAGACCGAAAGCAATGTCATCCCTGACTGTTGCGCCAATGAACTGGTTGTCAGGATTCTGAAAGACTATCCCCATCCTGCTTCTGATATGCTTGATGTTCTCATCATTCAAGACAACACCATCAATTTCAATTGTCCCACTATCAGCAGTTTCCAGGCCAATAAGCAATTTGGCCAAGGTAGATTTACCTGATCCATTCTTTCCGACGATAGCAACATAAGCTCCTTTCTTGATATCAAAGGAGATGTCTGAAAGCAGTATCTGCTTCTCTTCATATCGGAAATTGAGGTCCCTTACGCTGATGAAGTCCATGTTTGTATTATAAATATTAAACAAGGATTTACAATTACCTAGTTGACTCATAGGAACAGGCTTTTTTATTATTCATAATATCAATAACGTCTTTGGGGCAGGGTGAAATTCCCTACTGGAGGTATAGTCCTCGACCTGCATAGCAGCTGACCTGGTTAGATTCCAGGACCAACGGTACAGTCCGGATGAAAGAAGAACGTAAACCTCTTTTATCGAAGCACACCCCAAGAGGGTGTGTTTTACTTTTCTAGGCGTCTTTGAAACTTGATTTTATCAAGAGGAGAAAACATCAATGGGTTCAAATTCAAAGAACAGACAGAACACGAGAATGATCGCAGGATGCGGTGTTCTCATCGCAGTTGCAGTAATATTGCAGTACATCGAAGTAGCAATCCCTATAATGCCATCCTTCATCAAGCTCGACTTTTCCGATCTACCAGAGATTATCGGCGCTTTTGCGTACGGTCCTATTGCGGGTGTCACTATCACAATCATAAAGAATATCATTCATTTGCTAGCTTCCCAGTCCGGTTTTGTCGGTGAACTTTCAAATGCCTTACTTGGTTGTACCTTCTCTTTTGTTGCTGGTGCAATCTATATGAATAACAAAACAAAGAAGGGTGCAATCATTGGTGGAATCCTAGGTGCTGTTGCAATGGCAATCATTTCCTTCCCTACAAATCTGTTCATCATCTACCCAATGTACATCAACGTAATCGGATTCCCTTTGGAAGCTATATTGAAAATGTACAGAGTACTGAATCCAAATGTAGAGACCCTTACTCAGGCACTGCTATGGTTCAATGTTCCATTTACACTCTTCAAGGGTCTTATTGACGTATTTTTCTGCTTACTCATCTACAAGAGGATTTCCCCTATCCTTCATAACAACTCAAAATAAATGCTCTACGAAGTTGCAGGAACAGTTATTCATGGTAAAGGCCTTGGGCACCGCCACGGTATGCCCACGGCCAATCTTGATATAAAGAAAACCGATATTCCTTACGGTGTATATGCAGGAGTTGCAACAGTAAATGGAAAATCCTACTACTGTGTCACAAACGTTGGAACAAGACCAAGTGTTGATGATTCTGCATCCATGACACTGGAATCACTGCTTTTGAACTTCACTAGCAACATCTATGGCGAAAAGCTTTCACTCAGGCTCTTTCACTTTTTAAGACCGATAAAAAAATTCAGTGGTGGAATTGATGAAGTAAAAAAGCAGCTTGAACAAGATGTAGAAGCTGCCATCAAATATTTTAAAGACAATAATATTTCACTTACTTGTTGAGATCTGGTCTCAAGGTCTTTGCGTTATGGAGGTAGACCATTTTAGGTTCCTTCCTTTTTGGGTGGTTTACCTGCAAAAGAATTCTAACAGCAAAAGGAAGCATATTATCGATCTCAGCCTCCTGAACACAGAACAGAGGAACAGAGTGGCAGTGGCCCTTCTTTCTCAGAGCGCCTGCAGCATTTCGACTTTTAAGATCTGAAGTCTGTGAAAGCAGACAGAAGGAAAGCTCGCTCTCCTCCAGCTCATTTTCCTTGAGCATTGTCTCGAAGAGCTCGCTGACTCTTTCTTCAATCTTCTCTACTTCATCCTTTTCTACTGTTGTTGCACCCCTGAGTGCATAGATCTGTTCCTGACTCATATAGAAACTCCCTTGACGATTAATATGTTTCCAATCTCGATCATAAAAGCAATTACTAGACAGATTATGACCCTGAGAAGTGCATGCATGAAATAACTCAAAGGGAAATCTCTCATAATGATATGATTCAAAAGACAGAATACCTGTATCCAAATTCCAAATAGAACAATAGTCCAGGAAAGTATCAATAGACAGTAATTCTCGATGGACAGAATATCATGACCTACATCAAAAACAGAGGATATGATGATCAACACGACAAAGAAGATGTATAGCATCAGGATAAAGCCGTGCACTCTGGATGAAAAGGCAATCAATCTTCTGTTGAAAAGCATATTAAGCTTATTATATCAAATCTGAGATTCTATACAAGAAATCAGCCCTGCTTTGAGCCTCATAAAAACTAATCCTTCAACATTTATTGATACAACTGGCTTTTTAACTCTATTTGAGAGGCTTATCCAAGAGTGGGAAAGCTCTTTATCCTGCATATCCCATACGAGACCCGAAGTTGAGATAGTTGCACTCTTCTTTGTAGCTGGGAAGAAGCTGACATCCTCATCAACAGGCAAAGTAAATTTGTAATTGCCGGTCAGGGAAATCATGACATCTTCCTTTGTAAGCCAGATACGTGGTAGAGGATATGTGTCAAACAGACCGAGAAGAGATACCAAGTGGTCTACCCTTCCCCCTCCACCTCCAAAGAGATCATAGCGTTCTTTTTCCACAAGTTTCAGTGCAAGTTCTGTATCACTGTAATCCTTATCTCTGGGACAGGCCTTGTAGCCCATTGTCTCAAGTGTTTCTCTTTCACGTGTAGAATCGAAATCACCAATTACTTCTGTAGGAGTGTATCCTAAGGAAAAAGCGAGATCAGCCCCACTATCTGCTGCAATTATTCTATTATATTCGAAGGAAGGCCTTGTTACAGGGCCCTCGCCTCCTGTCAGAACTAGAGTTAGATTATCCATATAAGAAAATATTATGTTAATTTCTTATCTTGCGCTAGTTTGATTATGGATTTAAGATAATAATAGCAACATATCGCAACAATATTTAAAGAGGTGAATATGGACGATAACACAAACTCAAGACTTAAGTCCTGCGGAATCTCAGTCTCCGATATACTTCTTCCTAAAAAAGGGATAGATTTAAAGAAGTGGGCTGTTGTCGCCTGCGACCAATTCACCAGTGAACCTGAATACTGGGAAAAGGCTGATAAGTTCGTTTCAGAATCCCCATCAACCCTCAGAATAACTTATCCTGAAGTCTATCTAGGTAAGTGTGACAATGAAAAGAAAATTGCTGAAATAAATGGGGCAATGAGAAATTACGTAAAAGAGGGAATATTCACAACATACTGGGATAGTGCTGTTCTTGTTGAAAGGAAGACAGAAACAGGCACGAGATTTGGCCTCATGCTCTCGCTTGATCTGGAAGCATACTCATATGCTCCAAATTCAAAGACCCTTGTAAGAGCAACAGAGGGAACTATTCTTTCCAGAATACCACCTAGAAAGGAGATAAGAAAGAATGCATCCCTTGAGCTTCCTCATATCATGGTCCTGATCAGTGATGAAAAGAAAACTGTCATCGAGCCTCTTGTTGAAAAGAGAGAAAAGCTTGAAAAGATATATGACACCGAGCTTATGCTGGATGGCGGACATCTCATAGGCTACCTCGTCAACAGTAATGAAGATCTCTCCAATCTTGCTACTGCAATCGAGACACTCAAAAAGAATCTTGATCCGGAAAATCCACTACTCTATGCAATGGGTGATGGAAACCACTCCCTTGCTACAGCAAAGAGCTGTTGGGAAGATATCAAGCAGCACATAACACCGGAGGAACAGAAGTATCACCGAGCAAGATATGCGCTTGTTGAAATCGAGAACATCTTTGATCCTGCCCTTCAGTTTGAGCCAATTCATAGAGTCTTCTTCAACACAGATATAAAGGATTTCAATAAAGAGGCAGAAAAGCTCGCAAAGAGCATAAAGGTCGAGAAGGTTACATCAACAAAGGAAATTCTCTCCAAGATCAATATGAAAGGTTCTCTCCAGAGCTTTGGTCTGATTACTGAGGATGGATACTGTGTCTACTCACTTGAAGAACCAAAGTACAGCACAGCAGCAAAGACGATGCAGGAGATAATCGATACACTCATAGAACAGAAAAAAGGAGAGATCGACTATATCCATGGCGTTGATGTAACAGAGAAGCTAGGAAAAGAAAAGAACAATATTGGTATCATCTTGCCAGATGTCTCAAAGGAAACCTTCTTCGAGGCCATCATCAAGGATAAGGCCTTCCCAAGAAAGACCTTCTCCATTGGTCATGCTCACGAGAAGCGCTACTACATGGAAGCAAGAAAGATCAATTGATCCTCTAATTTGATACAAGAACGGGATTGGCATTTTGAACCAATCCCTTTTTTTACAGTCCAAGAGCTTTTATATCGAAAGCACCTTCTCTTATTACATTCCATTCAGCATTGGTGCAGTCGATAAGTGTCGAAGGAACACCCTTTTCAGGCATTGGCTTTCTGATTATGAAATCAACAAGATCCATGAAGGATTCTGCTATAGCATCGAAATTTGTAAGAGATGGCTCACCTGAGAAATTTACACTGGAGGACCAGATAGGACCTGAGAGAGGAATAAGGCGCTGGATAAAATCATCCTTTGGAACTCTTACAGCATGCGTAATCCCTTTGCTATCCTTTAAGATTGCAGTGAGAGGAGCTGGCCAAACTGAGTAGAGTTTTTCAGGAACATCTAAATCGCTTTTTTTCAATAATTCTTTACTATATAAAGTAATAAAGTTTTTATTCTTTGGTCTTCTCTTTATTTCAAGAATCCTCTCAGCTGTTTCCTTATTCGCTCTTGCGCTGATTCCATAGATCGTATCGCATGGAATAATGCCAACCTTCCCTTCCTGTAGAAGAGAAGCAACCTTTTCCTCTAGCCCCTTCTCTTGATAATCAAAAATCGATGTCATCGTAGCCCTGTCCTCTTCCTTTTTTTGCTGTTTTACTTCTCTTCGGATTATCGTACATACTCTTGGTCGTACTTCTTCCAACAAACAAAAAATGGAATAATGTCTGAAGTAGAAAGAGAACAATTCCAATTATCAGGCCAAGTATAGCGAGTATGTATTTTGGGAAACCTGAAAACTCTTCTATCTCTTCTGTCCTAGTTACTGTCGATTCTAGTTCTACCTCTTCATCACTTGAATCGAAGTAGTAGACCTTTTCACCTTGTCTTTCAAGCCCCATAAAATGAGCTGCATCATCTTGTGTATATGAATCACCATTCTTAAGTTGATTTTCAAGTGACTCGATCTCTACCATGTAAAGATCACACTTTCGTTCGAGCTCTTCATACCTTTTTTCCAGGTTCCTATTTACTAGAAAACCACCCTCACCGCACAACAATGAGAGGAAAATGAACGAAATAATTGAATACAGAGCAATAATTACGAGTTTTTTTATTGTCATTAAAATTCCTGTTATTTATAATACTAGATGTGTACTTTTATGTACATATTCTGCTGGAGGTAATTAATAATGGGCAAACCACACAATACATTTAAGCTGGTTATTATTAGTTTGATTCTTTCAATAATAGTTGTTGCATCCATTGCAGTAGTATTCATGAACTACATCGCCCCATCAATTGGTATTGATAATGAACAACTTTATGTAACCCTTTCAACAATTTTCCCACTACTTATTGCCCTTGTAATATTTGAGATCGGATATATCCGTGGAGCAAACAGAAAAGTCAAAAATAAAAATCCTGATGATTTCTCCGAAGCAATCATGTCCGCACCTGCAACAGAAAAGATTGTTGAGGTAATCAAAGAGGTCGAGGTTGAAAAGCCTGTTACTAATGAAGTAATCAAGGAAGTTCCAGTAGAAGTCATAAAGGAGGTTCCTGTAGAGGTTACAGTAGAAGTTCCAGTGGAAGTCTACAAAGAGGTCATCAAGGAAATCCCAGTAGAAAAAATTATCGAAAAACCAGTCCCATACGAAGTAATCAAAGAGGTCCCAGTAGAAACCATCGTCGAGAAAGAAATTTATGTCGATGTCATCAAAGAAATCACAGTAGAAAAGATTGTCGAGGTACCTAAGGAAATTCCTGTTCCATATGAGCTTGTCAGAGAGGTCGTTGTCGAGAAGCTTGTCAACGCTAAGCCTGAAGCAGTCTTCTACGATCTTAACGAGACAATTGAAGAAGAGCTCAAGATCTGTAAAGAGTGTGGAAGCAACATTGCAATTGCACTCTTCAAGCTTGAAGGCGATGTCACTGTTGATTATCTCACTGGGGTTTATGGCCCATTTGGTTATGTATTCAACAAGGGTGAAGATCAGGCTGCTCTTCTTATTCCACATGCAACACAGGATGAGGCTGATGAGATTATCAATGCAAACCTCGATAAGATTCCTGGCATTGCATTCGTAGTTCTTTCAATGGAGAGTGCTAAACTCGCTAGTGCAAGAGAACTTGTGAATAACGCTGAAGCGCTTTTCTAATCAATAATGAATTCTCGGGGATCTGTACTACCAGATCCCCTTTTTTTGATATAAAGGAGAATAGTAATGAACGTTACACTTAACAATGGCAACTCTAAATTTGTAATCTCCACTCTCGGCGCTGAACCACAGAGCCTTGTCAAGGATGGAGTTGAGTATATTTGGAATGGTGATAAGGAGTATTGGTTCAGAAGAGCACCTCTTCTTTTCCCTGTTACTGGCCCAATCAAGGATGACACAATCATATTTGAAGGCAAGAGCTACAAGATTCCTAATAACGGATTTGCCAGAGATACAGAGTTCAAGCTTATAAAGCAGACTGAAAACGAAGCTACATTCCTGTTGGAAGAAAGTGAAGAGACAAAGAAGTGCTATCCATTCAACTTTGCTCTCACTGTAACCTATACCCTTCTCGAGGATGGCTACACAGCCAAGGCAGAAATCGATTCAAAGGACAACGACCTGTATTTCACATATGGTTGGCATCCTGCATTCTCCCTTGATATGAATGGAAAGGGAACACCTGCTGAAAAGTATTCCCTCTCTTTTGTCGCAAATGAGAAGGTCGATAGAAGATATCAGGTAAATGGAATTTTCGAAGTTGAGAAGGACTTCCTCGTTGGGGACACTCTCCCTCTTACACGTAAGGAACTCGATAAGGGCCCTATTGCACTTTGGAATATCAAGTCTGACGAGATAACTCTCGTATGTGACGATGCGCCACACGGTGTTACTGTACACATGGGTTCATTTAAGACCTTCGTATGTTGGACCTGTTCACCAAAACATGCTCAGTACATATGTCTGGAACCAATGTACTCCTTCCAGGATGCATCCAGAAACCAGGATCTCAAAGAGATGGAAGGTGTTGAGCTATTAAAGAAGAACAGCAAGAAGGTCTACGAGAACACCTTCAATATTTTCTAGTTCTCATCATTGCGTTGATACTGGCCTTGCGGATTGTCTCATAGATCCTTTCTGCAAGGTCTGTTTTTTTATCAAGACCGAGGGTAGATGTAAGCCTTCTAACAGAATCAGAGGCAATATCAACAGCCCTGTTTTCAATCTCCAGATACTCTTTTCTCTTGTTCATTTCAGAAAAATAGATATTAGCCTCTGCTCTAGAAAGCTTTTCAACCTTTTTAACTACACCATCCTTCAATGGAGTACTGGCATTGAGGTCTTTCGTTGTCAGTGCCTTGAAAGAGAGAGGGAAATCAGAAGGCTCAGCAAGGTCTACAAGAAGCTTGCCCTCAATTAATGAGAGAGACGTTTCATCCAGAGTATAACCTATTGAAGATGAAGCAGAGACGATAGCCTCATAGTTTACAAGCTCAGAATATCTATCCTCCCAAGGTATGACTTTAACATTATGGGGAACAAGAAAATCAGCCTTGGAAATGTCTCTAATTGCCTGGGAAGTATCCACATTCGCTTCTACCAGTGCAGCAGAAATTGCTCTTGCTAGCTCTCCACTTCCCAAGATCAATGTCTTTCTATTCCCGACAAGAGCAACTGTTTTTGCAATTATATCCTTGTCAAAGACTCTCACCTTCATCTGAGTATGCACTCTTTTAGCAAACGTTATTGCACTCTGAAAGAGTACATTCAACTCTCCAGATACACTACCTACCCTTCTTGAAACATCAATTGCAATTTTGAGCTGGGAAAGAATTACCTCCTCTCCAAAGTATGCAGAGAGAACCCCAGTTGAAAGCATGAAAAGGTGGTATGGAACCTCTTCATTCGATATTTCATATCTATAAGGTTTAACTGAAATGAAATTGAGGTTTAGAGCTGATGCGATTAAAGTGTGCGTTATCTCTGAATCATCACTTGTATAGACTTCTACTCTATTGCAAGTAACTAGAAGCACATAACGACTTCTGGTCATTGAAAGCAATGAAAGGCTTGCTTTCTTGACATCTTCACTTTCATAGAAAAGTGATTTTCTTATTTCTTCCGGGGCTGGTGTAAAGTCAAAGGCTACTATCTTCACCTTATATACCTCAAGAAGAGAGAAACATTTGCATTTCGATTCTTGTTAGCCAATTTCACACCATACAGCATCCTTCCTGTGCGGTATGAAAGCTCAACAAGGAAGTATTGATCGTAGCTTTTCAGGAAATTATAAAAACCATCACTTAAAGCTACAAAGACAAAAGTTGCGTTTATTTCCTTTTTAGGAAGCAGCTGGAATACTGTGTTGATACCAATGGAGTTTTCAGTAGCAGAAGAAGTAAACTTTGCAATTTCAAAGAAAAATCTAGGTTTCAAAAACCTTAAATCTCCATTTTTATTGAACTTGCTGAAAGAAACGGAGGCACCCATAGTCAGGTTCTGAAGAATAATATCACTATTGACTGTGAATTCATTTTTTTGAACATATAGGATCTTTTCAAAATTGATACCGATATTATAAGGTCCATCAGAAAAAAGACCACCTATTCCAGCCTGCAGATCTGCCTTGTCTGAACGTACTTCATAGTTACCAAAGAAAGCATTTCCTATAATATCAAAGCCGTTCTCAATTTTCCTATTTAGATTCTGGGAGAGATTTCCACCTGTAACGCTCGCACCAATTGCAAATCTTTTATACTCCCAGGCCGTGCTGAGATTGAATCTAGTTGTATTGTTGAAATCAAAATAGGTATATCCCGCAGAATCATAAGTCTTATTGTTAAGAAAGAAGCCAAGATCTGCAGAGAAAGAAATATTTCCACCTACAAAACCTATAGAGAAAACAGAAGAAGGAGACTGAACATAAGAGTACTTGGAAAGATTTGAGAAAATTGGTTCTGAATATACATCAGAATAGTCAAAAGAAAGGAATAGTCCTCTATATTCGTCCCTATCGCGTTTGGCAATTGCTGCTGGGTTTGATTGTATATCCTCTAATCGACCACCGCTGGAAACATCACTCCATGCAAAAAGAGAAGTGAGCATAATGACCAATAGCAGTAGGATCAATATTAATTTTCTCATGAATCTAAATATATCACAGATATTTGACCGTTAGAATGTACAAAAGTGTGCCATTTGATAGAATAGAGTTATGACGTTAAACGAACTTTCCATCCTTGTAACAGGAAAAGAAACCACAAAAAATGATGGAATGATCACCTTCCTCTCCTATGATTCCAGAGAGTGTATAGAAGGTTCTGCCTTTTTCTGTTTCAAGGGAACTAAAACAGATGGAAAGTTGTTTATAAAGCAGGCGATAGCAAATGGTGCAATTGCTGTTATAACAGACTTACCAGTTGAACTTCCCGATAATGTTGAATGCCTGGTAACAAAAGAGAATATAAGGAGCATTTACGCTAAGGCATCTGGCCTATTTTTCAACTACCCCGCAAAAAATCTAGCAATTATAGGGGTCAGTGGAACTGATGGAAAGAGCAGCACCTCCTATTTCATATATCAGCTGATCAAGCTGTTGGGACATAATTGTGGCCTATCTTCAACAGTATATGTTGATGACGGAACAGGGCTTAGAAACACACCTTGGAGAAATTCAACTCCGGAAGCTTTTCCTTTGCACGGTTTTCTGAAGAAAGCCTGTGATAACAGCTGTGAATACATGGTGATAGAAGCTACAAGCCATGCTCTTTCCAAGGAGTATGATCGTCTT
>JAILRW010000120.1 GCA_024698005.1 Sphaerochaetaceae bacterium
CTTGTAGATGAGAATGGAAATATTATCATGGAGCAGGGCAATGCAGAAAAGCTGCTAAATGATAGAACTGCCCATGCAGAAAGAGTTCTCGCAAGCCGAGCAAGTCAGAGCTTTCCTCCTGAATTCTTAAAGAATTGCACACTCTATACGACAGTTGAACCTTGCTGCATGTGCACTGGGGCAATCTACTGGGCGAATATTGGCCACATCGTCTTTGGCCTTACTGAAAGCGATCTTTTGAAACTCACAGGCTCTGATGAGAAGAATCCAACATTTGATATAAGTTCAAGGACAATCCTTGCTGCAGGACAGAAAGATATCAGCGTTGAAGGACCATTTGAAGAGATTCAAGAGGAGGTCAAAGAAGTCCACAAGGGATTCTGGAGTCCAGAGAATTGATATGAAATGAGGAGCTCCTCAAAATATTACAGTTTTGCAATTTCCTCTGCTGTAAGACCTGTACATCTGGAGATAACATCAACAGGAAGGTATTCAGCTTTCATCTTTGTTGCTGTTTCATGGGAATTTTGTGCAATTCCCTGCTTGATACCTCTTTCTATGCCTTGCTCAATACCTTTCTCAATGCCTTTCTCAATTATATCTTCATAGTTATATCCCATTTTTTCTAAATCCTCCCTGTTGTTATTCAACCTATCTCTACTTCTCTTGATTTCATTATAATACATACTTTCAGGATCTGAACAACGGAAGTCATGCATCATATGAGCGATATCAGATTCTCCTCTTGCCGCACCATTGATGTAGAATATGTGCCTGCCGTCCTCAATAGCATGTCCAAGTTGTTTGGAATAAGAACAGACTTCTATCTGGTCCAGCCCCTTTCCCCAGTAGTCGCTTTTTGTAATGAATATGACAAACACTGGTCTAATCTTTGAGTAATCCTCGCCTGGATTTAGAGCCTTGGTGTCAAGAACGCTTGCATAATATCTTGCTCGTTCAATAATGGCACCACGATTGTCCTTCTGTACCTCGATGACAAATCTTCTCCCTTTTCCATCGACTACCTTTGCATCGAATATTACCTTGTGCCCTTCGAACACCATTTCCTCTTTATGGATTAACACTTCCTCAACTGAAATACTTTCGTCTTTGAGACAAACCCTGATCAGTTCGTTCATGGCTGGTATGTTATTATTGTAGATGTATGCAAACATCATGTCGTCCATAGGAGTCATCTGCATGATAGCATCTATGGTCTCTTGTTTGAGTTTTCGCTTTTTCAAAACTTCCTCCATAGTAACCGTATGCTTATATCTACAGAGGAAATTGAATTTTTGTGTTATTTTTTAGTTGTTCTTTTTAAGAGAGAATTTATTATTGCTTTCTCTGGACAAGCCTCTACACAGTCTCCACAGCGGATACAATCCATGCTGTTAGGATTCTTATAAACTGCAATATCGAACTTGCAAGTCTTCTGGCAGAGTGCACATTTTGTGCACTTTGATTCATCGACCTCATAGCGATAGATTGCAAAACGGTTAAAGAATCCATATATGGCACCAAGAGGACAGATGTAGCGACAGAATGGTCGATATATGATTATTGAAACAAGCAGTGTGAGAAGTAGGATAGTTACCTTCCAGGTGTAGAGGAAACCTATTGTCTCTCTGAGCATGCTGTTCATAAGTACAAGAGGTATACCAGCTTCCAATGTCCCAACAGGGCAGATGTACTTGCAGAACCAAGGTTTTCCTAATCCTGTAATATCAACAGCAAATAATGGTAGCAGAATTACAAATACTACAAGGAGGAAGTATTTGACGAGTCTTGCGACTCTTTCGCCCTTTATCCTTCTTATCTTCCATTTGAAGGGAATCTTGTAAAGCAGGTCCTGAACCAGACCAAAGGGGCAGAGGAAACCACACACTGCACGACCAAGCAGGGTTCCGAAGAGCACCATGAAGCCTACTGCATACAGTGAGATGTGAAAGTATCTGTCATTCAGCGTCGCCTGAAGAGAGCCAATAGGGCAGGAAAACAGAGCCCCGGGACAGGAGTAGCAATTCATACCTGGAGTGCAGAGAAATTTGCCATTACCTGTGTATATTTCACCCTTGGCAAGA
>JAILRW010000134.1 GCA_024698005.1 Sphaerochaetaceae bacterium
ATAATCAGAATGGACAAAAAAATAGAGACGAACCTTTTCATATTCATCTCTATCTATCAATTTAAATGAAATAATGTCTTAAATATCCTGCTTGGACTTTACAATCTTGGAGATAAGACCATATTCCAGAGCTTCTTCAGCAAAGAGCCAGTGGTCTCTCTCAGTATCCTGCTTTACTTCATCAAGGCTCTTACCTGTTGCCTCTGCAATGACACCATCAAGCTTTGCTCTCAATCTCTCGAGGATTCTTGCGTGGATATCGATATCTATTGCAGTACCTCTCATGCTTGAAAGTGGCTGATGAATGAGGTAAGTGGAGTTTGGAAGCCCAACTCTTCTTTCCCTTGGAACTGCAAGTAGAACAAGAGATGCAGCAGAAGCAATCAGTCCTGTTCCCACCATGATTACAGGGGATGAAATATATCTTACAACATCATAAATTGCAAAACCTGCGTCGACATCACCACCTGGACTATTTATATACATAGTAATTGGCTCGCTGGATTCACTATCCAGAACAAGCAGATTCCTGATGATAACATCTGCGCTTTCCTTAGATATTTCACCGGTAAGCAATACCGATCTTGTCTTCAAAAGTTTCTCATTGAGAGCTGGATCAATAGCAGCTTCTTTCTTCTTTTCTTCACTCATGGAAATAAGTATAATCAAAAAACATTACGATGAAAAGCGAGAGGGATCTATATGAAATGTGCAACTGTATCTGTAATTGGAAGACCATCTGCAGGAAAGTCTACACTTGTTAACACAATCTGTGAAATGAAGGTCTCTATCACTGCAGCAACCCCTCAGACCACGAGAAATGCAATCAGAGGAATCTATACAGACCAAAGGGGACAGCTAATTTTTACAGATACTCCAGGCTACCATCTTTCAGATAAAACTATAAACAAGAGGATGCAGGATATAACTGTAAAGGCGCTTGAAGACAGTGATGTGGTTCTTTATCTAATTGATGGAACAAGAGGTGTAAAAGCCGAAGAAGAAGCAATTGCAGAAATCCTTCAGAAGGTAAAATCACCTAAGGTATGCGTAATCAACAAGAAGGACATCCTTACAGAGGAACAGATCGAGGATGCCAGATTCTTCCTAGAACACAATGTGCCAGGTGCTCCAGTTCTGCTTGCAAGTGGTAAGGATGATGATGGAGTTGATGAAATTCTAATAGAGCTCTTCAAGGTTGCACCAGAGGGAGACCTCCTCTATGGAGAGAATGAATACACTGACCAGCCTCTTGAATTCAGAATCTCTGAAATCATCAGAGAAAAGACCATAAATCTACTTTCCGATGAGCTTCCTCATGTAATCTTTGTAGAAGTTGCAGATATCGAATACAGAGAAGAGAGTAAAGAAGTTTGGGTAAGAGCTTTCATCAATGTTGAGCGCGATGGACAGAAGGGAATCGTAGTTGGCAAAGGTGGTGAGAATATAAGAAAGATAAGAAAGCAGTCTTTTACAGAGATAAAGAGAATCTTCCCTGGAAGTCGTCTTTCTCTAGATCTCAAGGTTAAGGCCAAGGACAAGTGGAGAAACAACCAGGTAATTCTTGATAAAGTCTTCAAAGACTTCTAATTTCTTGTAATATATATAAAAAGTGGTTCACTTTCACGGTGAACCACTTTCTGTTTATATCTATTATTTATTAGTATCTCTTAAGGATTGAAGCTACCTTGTCCTTTCCACAGATAGCAAGGAAACCTGCAAGCTTTGGTCCCTTCTCCTTACCGATAAGAGCAAGGTAGACGGCACGGAAGAATGCAACATTCTCAAGACCATTATCACTAGCAGCCTTGTAGATGTAGTTTGAAAATTCCTTGTCACTCATTGTTCCAAGGTACTCTTCAACATAACCACCGAGCTCTCTTACTGCCTTAGCTTCAGATTCTGTGAGCTCAGCCTTTGGAGAATCTTCAGTTGCAAGTGAGAATCTGAAATCCTCTGGGCTGAACTGTGTAATCCAAGCCCATGCACACTTGCATCTAGCTCTGAGTCTCTCTTTCTGACCTTCTGTTGCATCCTTGAGGGAATCGACTACAGTATCGATGTTGCCACCGTGGATCTGAAGAAGGTTGCAAAGATGTCTGAAAGGAATCTGATAAGATGGTTCAGTAGGAATTTCTCCAACCTGAGAAAGCTCATAGATTCTCTTCTCTTTTGCAAGTCTCTTCTCGTTGACTGGAAGAAGACCGAAGTAGATTCTTTCACAGTTATCGTAGTCCTCGTAGATCTTGAGAACATCAAGGTCAAAGGAAATTGCAAACTCTGTGTTAGGTCTTGTAGAGACGAAGAGGTAACGACAGATTTCTGGAGTATAAACTTCAAGAACATCGTAAAGGGAGATTACTTCACCTGAGGAAGAACTGATCTTGCCACCGCGACCCTTGATGGAGATGAAGTCATACTGGAAAGATACTGGAGCATGACCACCGAAGAGCTCAACGATCTGCTTTGAAGTATCGAAAGAGCCACCCTGGGAGTGATGATCCTTACCAGCTGGCTCGAAATCAACACCTTCTCTTGCCCATCTCATTGGCCAGTCAATTCTCCATGGAAGCTTTGCATATGGAGTAGTCCTGAGGTCGATAGTTTCAGTCTGACCAGTTGAGTCATCGCGATAGGTTACACCGTATTCACCATCCCAATCGAGGACAGTTGTTGTATCCTTGTCAGTGAAAGAAGAGAAGACAGAAATTGGCCACCAATCTTCAGGAAGTGGTTCTGTTCTGCAGGAGTCGAGGATTGCCTTGATCTCCTTTCTCTTCTCGAGTGCCTTCTTCATGCCCTCTGCATAGAGACTGCTTCTGTATCTTTCTGCCTGATAGAGATACTCTGGAGCAACACCAACAGAAGGAAGGATCTTCTCAACGTCGAGCTCGTTTCCTCTAGCATAGTTGTCTGCTCTGCCTGTTGTATCAGGAACAAGTGTAATAGGCTTTCTGAGGAAGGTCTCAAGAAGCTCTGGCTGAGGCATGTTCTTTGGAACCTTTCTGAATACATCGTAATCATCCCAGCTGTAGATGAAGCGAACGTTCTTGCCTCTTGCTCTGAGAGCACGGACAATGAGTTCTACAGAGATGATTTCTCTGAAGTTACCAATATGTACGGTACCAGAAGGGGTAATTCCACTTGCACAAGTGTACAGTTCCTTATCTCCCTTCTCGCGAATAATCTTGTCGGCATAAATATCTGCCCAATGGTTTAGCTGATTTTCATTCATAGAATGAGATTATGTCAAAGTAAGGTCATTTGTGCAACTGAGAATATAGGCCTATATCAGAAGTCCAGGAAGAAGGTGAAACAGCCTACGAGCTTCTTGTCAGGACCGTCTGTGTATTTGCTTCCACTAAAGAGGTATGCCACCTGATATCCCAGATCCATGAAGTCAAAGAAGGATATTGTGAACTGAGCACCACAGGAAGAAAGCAGATTATCACCAGTAATTGAAGTGTTGTAGTACTTTCCTCTTCCATAGCCAATATCGAAGAAGAGATTAATTCTTGGGAATATTCCCTTAACACCCATATCAGGACCAGCGAGACGGATATCGAAGTTGTTTACCATAGCAAGCTCTGTGCCATAGGAGAATGGATTATAACCTCTTACAAGACGACCTAGAGAAGCAGTCTCCTGTACAGCAACAGGAATCTTGTTACCACCAAGATATGTCAAGTTTGCTCTATCGATAACAGTGACAGAGAAAACATTCTTCCCATTTGAGAGTTTTTCGTAGACAGTCTTCGATAAAACAGCATTCAAACGTACATTGTTGAAGTCTGAAGAATTGTTTATGAATGTTGGAGCCTTTCTCAAGTCGACAGTGAACAGGAAACCATCACTTGCAGTCTTTCTATCATCCATCTGATCATACTTCATCTGCAGTGAAAAATATGTGCCAAGATATTTTCTATCACCATTCAAATCAGGAAAGATACTGCCACTGTAGTTTGAACCGATATAACCATCCAAAGATTGAATCTCATGGGATTTGTAATAGCTCCTCATTTCACCCTTTACAATTGAATCTACATTGGATTCGGCCTTGACCTCTCCTGCCAATGTTAAGGTTATAAGATCCTTATTATTCACTCTAGATTTACCAAAGCCCTGCTTGAAACGAAGCTGAATATCACTTCTGACAGTATCGTAGACTATTGGATTATCGGTTATGACCTCACCTGTATCCTTATCCTGCCAGAGCATTCTCTGCTGATAACCAATACCAACCAATAACTGTAGTTCTGTTTTGTTACCCTCAATAATTGGTTTGAAATCATAACCAGCACCAGCAAGAATATATGTAGGACAGAATCCCTTAAAAACTTCAGGGTGTCTAGCCAAATCACCAAAAACAAAATGTAGAGGTGAAGCAAAAGCCATTGAAAGACTTAAAAAAAACAAAAACAATAAAACAATAAATTTCTTCATAATCAGTGTAGATAATATCACATTCAAGATAGCTTGCGATAAAAATAATGCTATGCTAATATCACTGTGTTGGGGCTCATAGCTCAGTGGTTAGAGCTGCGGACTCATAACCCGTTGGTCCCTGGTTCAAATCCAGGTGGGCCCATCAGAGGAGAAGGTTACACTTTCTCCTCTTTTCTTTTTTTACCCAGAAAGTAAAAAAACAACTGGATAGAAAGGAAGAGGACCCCAATTCCTCCTAGAGTCAGAAGCACACGGCTCCATCCCATATTCTGATAGATGCTACCACCTACAGAAGAACCAATTATCTGTCCAATAGAGATCATACATTCATGGATTACCATTCTTTTACCCTTGTTTATAGCCCCAACAGCGGAATGGAAGATTGAAAAGTTGTAGCAGATAGAAAACAGTATTCCAAAAAGTACAAAGAAGATACCTATTCCTATTACGGAACTAGAGAAAGCAAACACAATACAAAGAAGGACAAAAATAGCTTCACAAAGGTATATCAACCAGGCCTTGAAGGTCCAGAAGGTTGTCGCACCAAAGAAGATAAAAGAAAAACAGGTAGCAAGACCTCTAAAAAGCAGCAAGCTTCCAGAAACGCTTTCTTTTATCATCATCCCTTCCTTTGCATACAGAGGGAAAATATTCAAAATTACTGAAAGAGCTGTATAGACTAGAAAGATTGCACACCAGGAATCATATCTAAGTGGTGTACTTCTATCCACGCTTTCCTCGACAAGCTTTTTTACATGCTTGCTTTCTGCATCTACGCTCCTGATAGCTGGGAAAAGAGCACTAATAAAAAAGATTATCAAGTAGACAGCCAAGAGCACCAGAATACTGAAATAGAAGCCATAGCGAGGGTCTATAGTAACTAGATATGAGCCTGAAAGAGCTGAGATTGAAATACCAAAGCACCAGGAAAAATTGAAGGAAGATAGTTTGAATGAAAGCTCTTTTCCTTCTGTATCCCTACTGATCCAAGTCTCCATCTGAGGCCATTGGAAGCAGAGCAGAAATCCATATATACCAAGCAGAAGAAAGATCAGAGGAATGCTGTTTGTGTTGACTATCAATAAAAAACAAACGGAGATTCCAATCATCGCCGCTTCTATTGTGTGCCTTGGTCTGAAACGTCTGACAACGGGAGAGAAGAAAATACATCCCAAAAGATAGGTAACTGTGTATGTGCCTGCTGCAAGGCCAATCAATGTAGCAGAAGCATTCAAGCAGTATCTAAGATAATACACCAGTGCAAGATTGACTGTACTGAAGCCAAGCTGAGCTAAAAACGATGCTGTGTTGAGTCCCCAAAACTGAACCCTTTTTTCTTTCATGTCCATGGCAGTTTCCAATGGTAAACTTTCACACTCTTTCATTCAAGATAACTTGAAGTACTCTAAATTGTCGGTAATAATATATAACAATGAAAATATTACTTACCTGCGATAGATATTTTCCTGCTATAAATGGTGTCACTACCTCTGTAATGAACCTCAAAAAAGCTCTTGAGAAAAAAGGGCATGAGGTAAAGGTCGTTACGCTCTCAGAATCTCACGACACCAAGATTAGCAACGATGTAATATACATTGGTTCACACAATGCAGGTTATGTATATCCAGATGTCAGAGCAAAGGTTCATCCTCAGAAGGAATCCATCGAGCCAATACTCTCTTGGCATCCAGACATCATTCATGTAAACACCGAATTCTCAACCTTCCTATATGCTAGAAAGATTGCAAAGATGACAAAAACACCAATGGTACTCACATACCACACCGACTATGAGGACTATGTCCACTATGTTCATCTTCCAAAGCTTTTAGGCCATCCAATCATCAAGAGAGGTATAAAGTTTGTTACCAACAGGATGGAAGCAGTAATTGCACCAACAGAGAAGACAAAGAAAATTCTGGAAGGATATCACATTACCAAGAGAATAGATGTAATTCCTACAGGTCTGGACCTTGAAAGATACAAAATAGAACCAACTGAAGCTGAACTAGATGAAATCAGAGAAAGACATGGGATCAAAAAAAATACCTTCTCCATCATCTTCGTCGGAAGAATGGGCAAAGAGAAGAACATTGGTCTTGTAATCGACTATCTCTCAAGATTCAAAGACTATGATTTCCAATTTATCGGAGTTGGTGATGGCCCAGATTTTGGAGAAATAAAGGAACATGTCAAACGCTCTGCAATAAAGGACAGGACATTCTTTACAGGTATGGTAGCTCAGGAAGATATTGCCAAGTACTACAGGCTTGGAGACCTTTTTGTTTCTGCCAGCCAGAGTGAAACCCAGGGTCTTACCTATATTGAGGCACTCGCTGCAGGTGTTCCTATCCTCTGCAAGTACGACCATTGTCTCGATGGTGTTGTTGAACAGGGAAAGAACGGCTGGACCTTCGAAAAAGAAGAAGAGTTCAGAGAATACCTTGACATAATAATATCTGATAGAAAAAAGGCTAAAGAAATGGGCCAGTATGCTGCCGAGATGGCATTCAAGAAGTTCTCAAGTGAAATTTTTGCAGAAAAGATACTGGACGTTTATAAATTCGCAATAAACAACAAGTCGTAATCAGACCTCTACTGGGTCTTCTCCCGAATCGATGCTATCAAGAAGGATATCCATCAAGAATGGAAGGATGAACTCATCCTTCTCTACTTCCTGTAGTGGTCCAAACTCCTCCCTTTCTCCGTCTCCATACTGGTAAACCTTGGCATCCACAAAGAAACCTTTTGTACCATAGTCATTCTGTAGTTCCTTTACAGAAACCCCTGAAGAGGAAGCGAGGCTCCTCAGATCCAGCTTCTCGACAGTTACTGCATATTTATAGCTACCTTTGTATAGGGCAACGAGAGCATACTGGATGTAAACAAGATCCTGACCAGAAAGTGTTCTAGGGCCTTTCTCAAAAAGAATATCAACCTCTCCTGCTTTATAGCGTTTTACGACCTTGTCTTCAATTCTTGGAGCAAAAGAAAGCTCCTCTGCAGTAATTGTTCTTGCTTCTGTTACATCAATTAGCATTTTTCTTTTCCTCCAAAAGTTCCTCGAGCGTCATGTCTTCATAGCGAATAAGGGAATCTGAAAGCATATCCTTGCAGATTTTCTCTCCCCTATTGTCCTTTGCTTCATACTCCTGATTGAAAGCAAGCTCGATAATATCCCTCACGAGTATACTAGAAAGAGGTCGGGCAATCATATAGCTTGTTCTGTTTTTGCCATTCTTGTAGGTCTCGATCAAATAACCTTTCTTAATGAAAAGGCCCAAGTAGGTATATAGCTCTTTTGGAGAAAGAGGAATGTTCTTTATTATCTGCTTCTGGCTTATAGGACCTTTTCCCTCTCTAAAGCCGTCAGCTATCAAAAGCAAGAGCTCTATACAGGAAGAAATCTGTTGCTCTGGACTTGCAGAAAGGCCAAGGATCTGTCCTCCATCTGGTCTGAATTGATGGACATATGTAATCTCAGCTGAAATCAAAACAACATACCAGGATACGTAAAGGTAGATGAAAACAAAGAAGATCACAGCAAAGGAGCCATAGATTACAGAGTAGGAAACAAGACCGACTACGATCTTCTTGAAAAAATATGTAGCAACAAAAAGACCAATTGTACCAACAGAGGCTCCGATGAATGCAGACTTGAATCTGACCTTTACTTCGGGAACATAGTAGTAAAGGCAAAAAAGGCCAGCAAGCAGCAACAGATAAACACCCAACTTTTCCCAAATGATTTTAGGAAGAGAGATATCCAAGAACTCTCCTGAAACGGATGCAAGTATCTGCTCAGCATAGCTCATCAAGGTAAGAGAAACTGTAAATAACAAGGCAGTGAAAAGGAGAAACAGGAAGAATGATCCATAACGCTTTACAGAACCCGTTTCCCCCTTACAGAAGAAAATTGTATTGATGACATTGTAGACCTTGCCAATAAGAAGTGTTGCAGATATTACAAAGGAAATAAGACCCATGATCCCAAGGCCCATTGCATTATTGGTATACTGGGTGATCATATCAAAAACAGTCTGCCCTATCTCTTCACCAAGTATCTCGATCAAGAATTGATCAAAGAATTGTGCAAAGGAGCTCATTACTCCAAAGAAAGAGAAGAAGGTGAAAAGAAATGTCAGGCTAGGAACAATTGCAATGAGTGAAGAGTAGACCAGACCTGAAGCCAAAATTGTTACACCATTACTTGATACACTCTGATAAGAGCGCCATATCAGCGCAAAAAAGTCTTCAACCTTTTCTGTTGTCTGTTCTTTAAGCCTTATTTTATTGTCCTGCATTTTATTCTGATACTACACTGTTAAGCCAATCAATAATGAACTTTTCAGTCTCCTCTTTATCAAGTTCATTCAGAACCTCATGACGAGCATTCGGGATAAGCTTCAGTGTAACCTCTTCCATGCCAATACTCTTATACAGATTGAATACCTTTTTGACACCTGAGCCATATTTTCCCACAGGATCAGCATCTCCACTGATAATTAGCATTGGCATATCCTTCCTGAGGACCTTCATTCTAAATTTGTCATTTGCTTTTTCAATGCCGTCTATCAGGTCTGCATAGAACTGTGCTGAACATACGAATCCGCACAGAGGATCTTCAATGTATTTATCTACTTCCTTCTCATCACGAGAGAGCCAGTCAAAATCAGTACGTGGATCCTTTATCTTTGAGTTATAGCTGCCAAAGCAAAGTTTGTTCATTTTTTGATCTGGCATTCTGGAACCATACTTGTTTGCATCCCTCAATGCGATACTTTTTCCTATTTTTCCAACGAAGCCCAATGCTGGACCAGTACCCATGATGATAGCACCGGAAAAAGCTTCTGGATGCTTTATAAGAACACATCTTGTAATGAATGAACCCATCGAGTGGCCCATTACCAAGTGTGGATAACCTGCGTATTCGTTCTCAATCATGAAATCCACAGCCCATGCATCCTGACAAACAGTATTCCATCCATCGGATAAACCGAACCACCCCTTTTCATTCTCTTCTTTTGTCAGTCCATGACCTCTGTGGTCCTGCATGTAAACAGCATAACCAAGACTAGCAAGACGAAGTGCAAACTTATTATATCTGTAGGAATGTTCAGCCATTCCATGATTGATATGAAGAGTTGCCTTGACATCCCCATCAGGACGCCAAGTGCGGACAAAAAGTCTATGACCATCTCTCATTTCGATGTATCGCTCTTCCATAGCGTCCTACCCTCAATATATATTAAACTTATTTTTTTATATTATATTTTATATATTAAATGAATAAAATAATAAAATGCTAAAGCAAGGAAGAAAATGGGGAAAATAAGGTTTTTTGTAACTTCTGACATACATGGTAGCAAGCAAGTTGCCTCAACACTCCTAAAAAAAGCTGAAAACGCCAAAGTAGATGGAATGATCATAGCCGGAGATCTCTGTCCAAGAGATATGATAATGGCGCTAGAATTGGAAAATTCCACATTTCCGATATACCTGGCCAGAGGAAACTGTGACACTCATTGGGACTTTGAAGACTTCGGGCTTAAGTATCCCCCTATCGTTGGAGAAGTTGTCAGAAGTGATGGTATAAGAATCGTATATACACATGGTCACTTATTAAGTGAACCGGAAGAATTATCCTCCTTCCTGAAGCGGGATGATATTGTAATTACAGGGCATACCCACGTGCCAATGCTTTATAGGGACAAGAGTGGAATAATAAGGCTCAATCCAGGCTCTCCAGCCAGACCCCGCAGCAGCAAAGGTCCAACCTATTCCATAATTGAAAAGGATGTGATCAAACTCTTTAATTATGAGAATGGAAAGGTTATAGAGTCTCTAAATATCAGAGAGTAAAGCTGAAGCTTTCAGCAGAAGAGACAGCGCTGTCCTTATACACATAACAGGTAATTGTAAGAACATTCTGGTCTGCATCATAGTCGGCCAGGTACCAACGTGGATAATCCGAATTGGCATTCTGACCAATAAAAGATTTCAGGACATACTCATAGCAATCATCCTTTAATGCGAAAGGATCGATTCCTACGTGGACATGCCCTGAAAGGCTCAAGGAAACCCCACCATCAAAGTAGGCCTGGAGAATTCTTGCTCTTTCATAGGAATCATAAAGAGTTCCCCAGAGTGTACTTGTACCGCCATAGACAGGGACATGGGATAGAACGACCCTTTTTTTAGTAGAAGAAGTTGCCATAGCTTCTTCAAAATATTCAAGCTGTTTAGTTCCTAGTGTTCTCAAGGAAGAATCAAAGACGTAGAACTCTACATTTTTGCAGGTAAACATGAAGAAAGAAGGGTCAAACCCTAGCAAGCTCTTATAATAAGTAAGGCCTCCATTGACTGAATCATGGTTTCCCATAAGAGAAATCATAGGAAGAGACATATTCTCAACTGGCGTGACTATTGTATTTATATAATCCTGAAATTCACTCTCGTTTGAGTAGTTGCTCTGGTCTCCAAGCGAAACAACAAAATCGACACTATTTTTCACGCCATCATCCAGCCAAGTTATAAAAGCATCATCACCCCTATTTCCGCTTCCTCCAAAATGAGCATCTGTGATTATTACAAATGAAAAGTCATTGCCACTTTTCTTGTGAGCAGTAACAAGCCCCTTGTCAGAGAGAAATGTGTTTGTTGTCACATCCTTGAAGGGATCGGAGAAAGAGGTCTCAAGGAATCTGCTTACTGTATCAGAAATCGAGTTCTCACAAGACAGAAATAGAAGAGAGAGTATGATAATTAAAGTAAAAGATAATCTCTTCATAGCCTCTTCCTCCAAACAAAGAAGATCGTTCTTTCATGTCTTGTAACGTACATTCTGTTGAAATAGAAATCATTGAATACCAAATTGTCTTCAAAGCCCAGACTCAAGAAATCATTCAGCTTCAAGAGCAGCTCACCTCTTACACCCAGTGTTGATACATAAGGAATGTAGAAGTCGGTTTCTGAAACCGCAGAAAGATTCAAGAAGAAACGATTCTTTACATTCATGCCGAGAGTGACATCATAGGCAATATTGAAATTAAACAAGTTCCCAGTATTGTAGTTCCTCATACCTGTCAAATAGGTATAGATACCACCAGATAAATCTAAATAGAATGATACATTCTTGAATTTGTTTTTTTCAAAGCGGAAGCCAATCATGGCTTCTGCTTCTGAGTGGGATGCGATGCTATCCTGCACGTAGTACTGCAACTTCAAGTTTGTATGGAAAAGTCCACATGGTTCTTCTCTAAGGAAGCCATTCTTGAATACCTGTCTTGTATTTTCGTTTTTCGTAAAGACGTAACGATCAAAAAGGGAAAGTGCATTATCTTCTTTGGTCGCATAGAAGGACATGCTCAAAAAGTTTTTCTTTCCATTGTATGCACCAGAAACAGTAACGGCTCCATAATTTCCATTGATTGTGGAAGAAAGGAAAGAATAGTTTCCGTTCAAAGCAAAATATCTAGGAGTCTCGGCCCAAAGGTTGAAACTGGTCAGTAAGAGAAAGAAAAAGACTATTACCCTATTTCGATTTCTTTGCATATCTATTTGTAATTATATCAACTTCTCCAAGGTATGCTACTGAGAGTTCTTTCTCCTTGATCTCGTCAGTGTAATCATTCTCTCCTATCCTTGTAGTGAACATTTTAGGTAAGTCCTTGAAGTTCTCCTTTGCTAGTTTAGCTAGAACAGCTTCCCTCTTCGCCTTATCCTTCATATTTTTAAGACAGAATTTATTTAAAGCAAATCTAAGCAATAAAGCATTGTTTGGAATGCGCTTGAAAAGATATTCCGAAATAGAGGCAAGACCTGGTTGTGGAGAGACACCATTATCTATCTGATATAGAACAAAGAATCTCAGATAAGCATATACAAGCGCTATGTTCTTTACAGAATACTTTCTAGAAAGACCTGTTATAAGATCAGCACTCATCGGATATGGATCATCAAGGGCATAGGAGAGAGCCATCATCTGACTTCCTCTGAGATCGCACAGCGGCAGGAAAGAGTGCTCTCCAACAACTTCTATCGCTATATTGTTGATAATCTCGCCAATACCCCTTCTTTCTGAAGCTGAATCAAGAATCAACAAAAGATCTACAACCTCTGCGTTGAAAAGGTCTGGAAGTGGATACTCTAACTGCTGCCTATATTTTATGTTGGCAAGGCAATAGCCACTTCCTGCTGGATCAAGGCCGAGGGCGAGACAACCTTCAAACAAGGCTTGAACCTTCACAGGATTGAAGAAACCTAGATTAGATCCAAGATTCAAAGCAGAAAACAAATCTGGGATAGGAGCATCTTTTTCAACAGCTCTTTTAAATGCTGCAGATGAAAGGTGTAAAACTCTAGGATCCTTCTTTCCTGAAAAATACTTTACAGGAGCCCATCCATTCAAGAAAGCTTCATTTACTAGAGTAAGCTCTCCCTCCTGCTCCAATCTATCCAATAGTGTTGACTTCTTCTTTTTCTTTAATTTGGCACCCTTCTTTTCCTCATTTGCCCTGACCATTATACCCTTAAGGTTCATAGAACCTAGAACAGCGCCCAGAGCTCCGTGGCCAAAAGTGATAGAAGAATCGATAACGCAGCAAGCTAGAGGAGACTTGAGCTCACCTGCCTTCCCGATAGAAAGACAGGAGTCTAAAGAGTCTTCTGAAAGTGTTCTCTTAAAAATATGGGGTGAACAATATCTAAGCTGTTCACAAAGATGAATATCTACTCTACCTCTAGAAATATCCAAAAAAGAAAGCTTGTTTGCGTATCCACCTATTATGATTGCAGAAATACCACGTTGACTCACACGATCTGCAAAAGCACAATCGATTGTCTCTGTTGTTCTATTATTATTTCTGGGATTTATATAATTAGCTCTCAATATACTTTTAGAAAAGACAAACACGGCCTTATCTGAATGAGATTCAATGATTTCTTCTTCAAAAGCAAACAGAGAGGAAGGAAACTCTTCGTTACGTTCCTCTATCCTTGCCGAGGTAAGATCTATTTCTAGAATTTTTCTATCCATCAAAAAAATAATATACGCTTTGAAAAGTTAGCGTCAATTCTTAACGACAGCAGAAAAGATTCGCTTTATAATTGCAGAATGCAGAACAATATTACAATCACAACTGACAACAAGAAAACAACCTTTCCAAAAGGCGTTACTATTCATGAAATGTTCAATAGTGGAATTTCCACAGAATATGAAGATAATCCTTACGTTGCAGCCCTTGTAAATGGGGAACTTAAGAACCTTGGTTTTTCAATCCTGTACGATGCAGAAGTAAAACCAATCAGGCTATTTTCTTCCCTTGGCAAGCGAGTTTACAGGCATACCCTAGCCCTAGTTCTTTCCTATGCCGTATCAAAGACCTATCCAGATTCCCATTTTGTAGTTGACTATGCACTTGGCGATGGTCACTGTTTTCACTTCGAGGATAAAGAAGTAGATGAAAAAGTTGCAAACAACCTTACCAAGGTCATGCAAAAGGCAATAGATGACAATCTTGAGATAACATACAAAGCCATACCTTACACCAAGGCTCTTGAAATCTTTAACGGCAAGGCCTTCCCTAGGACAAACTCCCTTCTAGAGACAAGAAATGATGCAAAGATAAACGTCTGTGAGCTCGATGGATACCAGGATGTTGTTTATGAACCTGTCCTTCCATCTACTGGCCTCTTGAAAATCTGGGAACTCAGAGCCTACAAGAACACTCTTCTTCTCAGACACCCTATCATGAAGGACTATAAAAAAATCACAGATTTTGAAAACAACGACAAGCTTTTCGATGTCCTTAATCGTGAACGTCAGAATTGCAAGGTCATGAAGGTAACTTCGATTGGAGAACTCAACAAGGCAATTGCTGACGGCTCTATAAACCACATCATCGAGCTGTCCGAAACAATAAGAAACAGTGACATCGATCTTGTTGCTAGAGATATCACGAATAGAGGAAGCGTCAAGGCTGTCTTCCTTGCAGGACCTTCATCCTCAGGAAAGACAACAACCTCCTTAAAGCTTTCCTCTCGCCTTGAGCTCTTTGGCTACAAGCCAATAAAGATAAGTCTGGATGACTACTATCTCCCTGGAGAGGACAGCACTCCTCTAGATGAGGATGGAAAACCAGACTATGAAGCATTGGATGCACTCGATGTTGCCTACTTCAAAAAGCAACTTTCAGAGCTTTTTGAAGGAAAGAGTATCCACCTACCTGTCTACACCTTCAAAACTCATTCAAGAAGAGATGCTGAGAAAGAGACTGTCTTGAAAGAGAATTCTATCTTGATAATCGAAGGAATCCATGGTCTCAATCCCGCCCTCTTCTCCTCTTTTGCGCCAGAAAACATCTATAAGGTCTACGTTTCTGCTCTCACAGGTCTCACAATAGATGACCACAATAGAATCAGCACAACTGATACTAGAATCATAAGGCGATGTGTCAGAGATGCTCGCACAAGAGGATTCTCAGCAGAAAGCACTTTACAGATCTGGCCGAGTGTAGAAAGAGGAGAGAAGAATAACATCTTCCCATTCCAGAACAATGCAGATGCAATGCTTTCCTCTTCCCTTGTTTACGAGCTTGCAGCCTTGGCACCATATGCAATTTCTCTTTTGAGAAGTGTCAAGCCACAGTCAGGAGAAGCATATACTAATGCTAGAAGGCTACTTAAGTTCCTTGAACTCATTTATATTGTCAATGAAGACAGAATACCTTTGGATAGTGTCCTGAGAGAATTCATAGGTGGCTCAATATATGGAGCTGTTTGAATCAAAATAGCTGATTCAATCAGATGACCCAAGGCGCTTGACGGCATACTCCCAACAGGTTGTTTTGCCTTCAAGCGTTTTTATTTTCTTACGCCAATTCAT
>JAILRW010000004.1 GCA_024698005.1 Sphaerochaetaceae bacterium
AGGAAAGGACATCAGTCTGGAAACCCTGACGAACAGGGAAAAGGCCATCGCGATTGATGTTCTTAGAAACAAGTACAAGGTGGCAGAACTCATTCCTGCAATAGGAATTGCAAGAAGTACATACTTTGCCCAGAAGAAGGCTATGCGGGCAGCAGACAAGTATTCTCGCGTTAGAGAGAAGATCAAGGATATCTTTGATTTCGGCTACAGATGCTATGGATATCGCAGGATATACGACAACCTGAAGGCCAATGGCATCAGACTTTCCGAGAAGGTCGTCAGACGGATAATGAAGGAGGAGAAACTCATTGTTCCTTCCTACAGGAAACCAAAAGCCTTCAGCTCCTATGTAGGAGAGGTCTCACCTGCAGTAGAGAATCTTCTCAAGAGGGATTTCCATGCACCAGAGCCCAACATGAAATGGACTACAGATATTTCCGAATTCCACATTCCAGCAGGCAAGGTGTATCTGTCTCCTGTAATAGATTGTTTCGATGGCATGCCAATATCATGGACAATAGGGACCTCTCCTTCTGCAGAGCTTGCAAATACCATGCTGGACAAGGCAATAGCAACACTGAGTCCATGGGAGAAGCCGATAGTACATTCGGACAGAGGTGGTCATTACAGATGGCCTGGCTGGATTTCAAGGATGGAGAGTAATGGCCTGATACGATCAATGTCGAGGAAGGCATGCTCTCCTGACAATTCTGCCTGTGAGGGGTTCTTTGGAAGGATAAAGAACGAGATGTTCTATGGCAGAGACTGGAAAGGATGGACTCTGGATGACTTCATGTATCATCTTGATAGATACCTCAACTGGTTCTGCAGAGGAAGAATAAAGCTTGGATTCAATGGAATGAGTCCAATGGAACGTAGACTTGAATTGGGAATTCAATCATAATTTAGTCCAAGAAAATGTCCGCACTCCCGGTTTCATCAAGTAAAACCTTACTGTCTGCATTGACGGATATCTGAATTTTAGCCGTAACTGTCACCTGTTCCACAAATTCACCTCATAGATATTTCACTAAGTATATGTTATACTATTCATTAGTGAGAGTCAATATATTTGAAGGACTCGATATGGATAATGGATATAACCGTTATTACAGACGCAAATATAGCCTGAAAGTGCATATAGTTCCTGTTACAAAGTACCGCAAGCAAATACTTAAAGGTTTTATCGCTGACGATGTAAAGCAAAAGATATACGATATCTGCAATTCTAAAGGTTACGGTATTATACAAAAGTATATCGAGAGCCAAGGTTGATGGCTACGAATTTACAAGGCTCCTCCCACCGCCCAAGGGCAGGGGGTTTCCGCCTACAACAACAGAAAGGATTTTATTTATGAAAAGGATGAAGACCTGGTTTTCCTCGCAGTCATCATCCTCGACTAATTTAATAGTTTTCAATTATGAAGGTTCCAATTTTGGAACCTTCTTTTTTTATCCAATCAAAACCCTAACTCTTTCTATGACACCCTGAACCAGGGTTGCCATAGAAAGATCCTTAACACCAACCACGTAGTTGTCGCATAGATTTACAGGGATAAGGATTCTACTAGCACTGCTCTGGCTTATCGATAAGGCCATTTCAGGAGTCACTTCCCCCAACATGGAATCTGCAATGACGATACCTACAGGCCCGATAATTATATCAGCACTACGGGATGCAACCTTTACTGGGTTCTCTCCTGTTGCACTTCTATCGGCCCCTGCCTTTAGCATAGCAGCAGTTGCAAGGCTGTTAGTACCAATTGCAATCACTTCAATATTTTCAAAGTTTGACTTCAAAGCAGATACGATCTGCTTTCCAAGTCCTCCGCCCTGTCCGTCTATAACAACAACTTTCACTTACTTCTCCTGGAACATTGGAGTTGAAAGGTATCTATCGCCAGAGTCTGGTAGCAGAACAACGATAGTTTTTCCTTCATTCTCCTTTCTTTCAGCCAGCTTTATGGCAGCCATAAGAGCAGCACCTGAACTTATACCGACCAAAAAGCCCTCACTTCTTCCAATCTCTCGACCACCTTCATAAGCTTCCTCACCAGTAATTGTAATTACCTCGTCGTAGATCTTGGTATCAAGAACTTCTGGAATAAAGTTTGCACCTATTCCCTGAATTGTATGGGGACCACTCTTACCTTCTGAAAGCAGAGGTGAATCCTTTGGCTCAACAGCAACAAGCTTTATTGCAGGATTCTTCTCCTTGAGGTATCTGCCAACACCTGTGAGTGTTCCACCGGTACCAACACCTGCAACGAAGATATCAACCTTGCCATCACTATCATTCCAGATTTCAGGACCTGTTGTGAGGTAGTGGATCTCAGGGTTTGCAGGGTTTACAAACTGACCTGCAATAATTGAATTAGGAGTATTCTTCAATATCTCCTCCGCCTTATCAATAGATCCCTTCATTCCAAGCTTTCCTGGAGTCAATACAAGTTCAGCTCCATAGGCCTGGATGGTGAGTCTTCTTTCAGCACTCATTGTATCAGGCATTACGATAACAGCCTTATATCCTCTAGCAGCTGCAACAAGCGCAACACCAATGCCGGTGTTACCACTGGTCGGCTCGATTATTGTTGCACCCTTTGTTATCTTACCTTCCCTCTCTGCCTTATCTATAATTGCCTTTGCAACTCTATCTTTGGCAGAGCCACCTGGGTTGAAGTACTCAAGCTTGGCAATGACCTTGGCCTTGAGATTTCTATTCTTCTCGATATGTGAAAGCTCAAGAAGAGGGGTTCCTCCTATGAGTTCTTCAATAGATGTGTGTACCTTCATTTGATACTCTCCTTTCCACTATTCTATATATATTATTTATGTGGGTCTATAAACGAAAAAAGGAAGCGCGAGGCTTCCTGAAAAAACAACAAAAGATGCCCCGTCAAGCGTAAAGACAACAACAACAGAGGACAATGGACATCAACTTATTCATGTATCGTATTATGACTTATTGATTGTGTAATTGTAAAGTAATATTTCTACTATTTTAGTAGGAATTTACAGCTTTTGAAATCTTCTATAGAAATTGCTATATTCTTCTTCTATGAGTGTCTTAACTGAGCTTTTGAATATGAGGCAGCTTTTTGATCTGATGGGAGAGTTTGTAATTCCACCATATCAGAAGCAGTATCGCTGGAAGGATGTTACCAGCAGAAATATAGTTCTTGACGTCTGGAGAGAAAGGAGCAAGAGCGCCTACCGTCTTGGCCAGATTGTAATCTATGAAGATGAAGATGGTAAAAAGCTAGTAATTGATGGCTATCAACGCCTTGTTTCTCTCTACCTTATTGCCAGAGCAACAGGTATTCCTTGCTCGTTTACAGGAGAAAGAGAATATACAAGAGAGAGCACCAAGAGGATCAGAAGCTCCTATCATGAAATAAAGAGAGCACTCAAGAGTGTAGATGTAAACGAGTTCAAGAAGTTCTTCTTGGAAAAGACTGAGATTATAGTATTTACAACCACAACTCTTCCAGACGCTTTTCGCTTCTTCGACTCGGCCATAGCCAGAGGCAAGGCACTCGACCCAACCGACCTCTTGAAGGCATACCACCTATGTGCAATGAGGGATGTAAGTGAAGAGGATATGGAAAAAGTCGCAAATGAGTGGGAAAGCTATGGAAAGGAACGTCTCCATGAGCTTTTTGAGCTCTGGTACCCTATCAGATGCTGGTCACTCCACCGCCCTTCTTCCGTTTTCAAGGATAGTGAAATAGGCGCTTTTGAGGGTGTCCCTGAAAAGAGCCAGTATCCGTTCTGCAAGAGCATCTCTCCATCTCACTACTCGATCACACAGACAATTGTTGATGGAAAACGCTTTTTTTCCCTTGTTAAATACGCTGAAAAGCTAGAGAAGAAACTCACTGAGCTTTTGGATAAGTATGCCCCAGGCGTTGAAGAGAGAGTAATCGATGAGTTTGG
>JAILRW010000053.1 GCA_024698005.1 Sphaerochaetaceae bacterium
TTAAGTTGATCAGTAAACCTTGTATAGAGATTTGGTTCATAGCACATTATAAAAAAGTTTATGAAGCAGAGTTAACAAGTACTGCCTGTATAAAGCAATTGAGCTCTATTTCAGGTTGGGAACACTATAAGAAGGCAGTTCTTACAATCAAAATGCAGGATTCACTTTGGGATAACCGAATGATTGCAGTTTCAAATGTGAAGGATAAGACTGAAGACAATAAAACATACAGCATGATTTATCAATTTATTGATATTCTGGAGGATGAAAAGAAAAGTCATAATAGTTGAGGACCAGTAAAAAGATTCAATTCAAGGAGCATTATATGGATCGTTATAATTTTATTCATGACTATTGGCGTTATTATAAAACGCTTGAAAAACGACTTATTGAAATAATTTCATACGTGGAAATTCATTATGATAATTTCGATGCGTTCTCAAATGAATATGCTCTTTTAATACAAGCTGCTGGTGCCGAACTCGATAATTTTTTCAAGGTTTTCTGTGGATACGAGCTATCTGAAAGGAAATATATTAGTGATTATGCAGGACATATTCTTACTTCCTATTCTGATATTGTTAAACAGTCAGTAATTATCCCTGATTACAATATTGAAATTACTCCTTTTGGTGGATGGGAATTGACAGCTCCTGCTCAATCTCTAGATTGGTGGAAATCTTTTGATTTGCTTAAGCATAACCGTGCAGAGAATGGAAGTAAGGCAAATCAAGAGAACGTACTAAATATTTTTGCGGCTCTTTTCCTTCTGGAAACAAAGTATCTGAGTATGATTATTAAAAAGAACAAAAACGGAAAACCTGTTGAGCCGGATATTCCTGATGATAAATCTAGCTTTTTTGAGATGAAGGATTGGAATTATCGTTATGTACCATTAGGTAACTCTTTTGCTGTTATTGATGGTGCTCTCAATATTATTTATGAGCAATAAAGATTTTGTTGTTATATTTTGTTAATTACCGCTTGTATAGAGAATTATTTTATACTGTTTGATATATTAGCGTAATTATTCTTCTCGATATGGACTACATATTAGAGACATGATTCAGTCGATATACATATTTTCTGTTCTATATAAAGCAATCGTCTTCATGATTATATATGACTATTTGATGTTATAATGTGACATAATCATATATGGAGGTATTGGTCATGAAGAATAAGAAATCATTGGTATATATCATTTCTGTTGTACTTATTGAGGCTGCTGGATTCACTGTTGGTATGCTTACAAGAGAAGGAACACAGCTATATGCTGATGTTATTGCTAAGCCTTTGCTATCTCCTCCTGGAATTGTATTCCCTATAGCATGGACTATTCTTTATGCACTTATGGGTATAGGAATAGCTAGAGTTATCCTATGTGAACCTTCTGCAAGTAGGAGCAAAGGAATAAAGCTTTTCTTTGTTCAGCTTGTACTTAATCTTCTATGGTGTTTTATCTTCTTTGGATCAATGAACTTTGGTCTTGCATTAGTAGAGCTGATATGTATGCTTATTGCTACTATACTCATGTATAGGTATTTCAATAAGACAGATAGCATTGCAGCAAGGCTTCAGATTCCTTATATCCTTTGGCTATGTTTTGCAACTTATCTTAATTTAGGTGTTATAGTGCTGAACTAATTGGGATATTTTATATCATCACTTGCTGGTGAAAAAACTCTTGACTGTGCCCTAAGGGCATAGGTGAATATTAGATTTAGTGTTATTCTTATATCAAGGAGTTTATTCATGAAAGGTATTATCTTGGCCGGTGGATCCGGAACCCGTCTATATCCTTTGACCCGTGTTACTAGCAAGCAGCTGCTTCCAATTTATGATAAACCAATGATCTATTATCCTCTCTCTGTTCTTATGAATGCTGGAATTAGAGAGATTTTGATCATCTCAACTCCTCAGGATACTCCAAGATTTAGGGATTTGCTTGGTGATGGTTCTCAGTTCGGTATTACTCTTTCATATGCAGTGCAGCCAAGCCCAGATGGCCTTGCACAGGCATTCATCATTGGTGCTGATTTCATCGGCAGTGATACTGTTGCTATGGTACTTGGAGACAATATCTTTGCAGGCCATGGCCTCAAGAAGAGACTACAGGCTGCAGTTGATAATGCAAATACAGGAAAGGGCGCAACAGTATTTGGCTACTATGTAGATGACCCAGAGCGTTTTGGAATTGTAGAGTTCGATTCCAATGGTAAGGCAATCAGCATTGAAGAAAAGCCAGCAAACCCTAAAAGCAACTACTGTGTAACAGGACTATACTTCTATGATAATCGTGTAGTTGAATATGCAAAGAACCTTAAGCCATCAGCAAGAGGGGAACTGGAAATAACAGATCTCAATAGAATCTATCTTGAGGATGGAACACTCAATGTTGAACTCCTTGGTCAGGGATTTACCTGGCTTGATACAGGAACCCATGAAAGTCTTGTAGATGCAACCAACTTCGTAAAGACAGTAGAGACCCATCAGCATAGAAAGATTGCATGTCTTGAAGAGATTGCATATCTTAATGGCTGGATTACAAGAGAGCAGGTTCTTGAAATATATGAAGTACTCAAGAAGAACCAGTATGGCCAGTACCTCAAGGATGTTCTTGATGGCAAGTATATGGACCAGCTGAGATAAAGGAAGAATAGAAATAATGAAAGTAATAGAGACAAAGATTCCAGGTGTACTCATTGTAGAAACTGATGTATTTGGTGATCACCGTGGATATTTCACAGAAACCTATAACAAGCCAAGATACGAAAGCATGGGTATTACTACAGAGTTCGTGCAGGACAATATGAGCTTCTCTGCACAGAAGGGCACACTACGTGGCCTTCACTGGCAGAACCCGCCATATGCTCAATCAAAACTTGTTTCCTGCAGCAAGGGTAGGGTAATAGATGTAGCTGTT
>JAILRW010000072.1 GCA_024698005.1 Sphaerochaetaceae bacterium
ATTCTGAGATGAAAGAAGAGCATCGTCACTACCTTCATAGGAAACATACAGACCAACAGGTGCTATCTGGATCCTTTCAGAAAGGCCAGCAGCAAAGTCGATACCTGCATTGAAGCCAAATAGGATCAGGACAATTAGACCGACGATCATAAAAAGCAGAGATGGAAGAGCTGCGATCTTCCTATATTTTAGAACATTGAAACTATTCTTCATTTTGCCCTCCTCATGAACAGTGGTCTGATACTTATCTTCTTTGTCTCTTCCTTGATGAAGAGGTCAAACACAAGGTGGCTGACATAGAGAGAAGTAAAGAGGGATGTTGCGATACCGACAGCCAATGTTACCGCAAAGCCCTTGACGCTAGAGGAGCCGAGAGTTGAAAGAACGATTGCTGCGATAATTGTTGTGATATTGGAGTCCATAATAGTCCAGAAGGCTCTTCCAAAACCAATTGAAACTGCCTGGAATGGAGCTCTTCCTACATTCAATTCTTCCTTGATTCTCTCATAGATGATTACGTTAGCATCGACAGCCATGCCGAGTGTAAGTATCAAGCCTGCAATTGAGGTGAGGGTTACAGTGAAGTGGAGCGCTGAAAGGACACTGACCATTATGAAGAGGTTCAAAAGCAGAGCGAAATCTGCGATGAGACCTGAAAGACCATAGTAGAGGAACATGAAGATGACGACCAGTACAAAACCGAAGGCAATTGCCATGATACCAATTCTGACTGCATCAGTTCCCAATGTTGCACCAACGGACTGCTGAGAAACTACTTCAAGGTCAATTGCAAATGAAGCGGTCTTCAGTACGATTGCAAGATCCTGAGCTTCCTTTTCAGAGAAGCCTGAAATCTGGACATTCTCACTGATTGCATCATTGATGGTTGCAACACTCTTTACCTTTCCATCCAGCACAACTGCAAGGGATTTGCCCTTGTTTGCACTTGTGATGTTATAGAACTTCTTTCCGCCCTCGCTTGAAAGCTTGAAGTTTACAACTGGTCTCTGTGTCACATTATCCTTGCTTGTTACAGCGGACTCGATGTAGTTGCCATCGAGCTGAACATCAGGATTGAGAACAACAAAACTCTCGAGCTGGTCAAGACCATAGCTATCCTTTGAGTAGTAACCTGCAAAGATATAATTATCTGGTACAAATGATGGTTTTATGAGAGAACCATCGTCATTGTATGCCTTGGATGGGTTAGCCTTGTAATAGGTATTTACCTGATTTGTAAGAGAGGAGTCCACGAGCATGAAGAAAAGAGAACCCTTTCCCTGCAGGAATGAGGAGACACGTTCTGTATCTGCCTCACCTGGGATTTCGATCAGGATCTGATCTGTGCCCTGCAAGCGGATATCTGGCTCACTTACACCGAATTCATCAACTCTGTTATTCAAGATTGCAATATCTTCAAGTACTGCACTCTGGACCTCTTCGACAGTTGCTTCTCTTCCAAGCTTCTCAGAAAGGCTTTCTGGAATAGCCTGTAAAAGAGCAGAAACACCACCCTTGAGATCGAGACCCAGCTGGAGAACATTGCCTGAGAGCTTCTTTGTACCGATAAGCAAGTCTCTGTAGTGGCCTTCAACTGCACTCAAGAGAGCGCTCTCACTTGCATAGGAGCCCAATGCCTCACCAAGAGTCTTGGCCTTCTCGCTTCTTGGAAGCTCCTTGAGGTATATAAACTCCTCTGGGATTTCAGCTCCAGAATTGGTCTTTGCTAATTCCATCATCGCTCTGACATCCTTAGCGGCCTGTCCACGAGCGTACTCCCTGATCTGTTCAGTGGAGCCCATTGATAGATTCTTCACGTCCTGAGAAACGAAACAGTACCACTTTACTGTTGGGTAAAGCAGTACTGCTGCAACTGTAAGAACGAGAAGAATGGTGATAATTCTACCCACCTTCTTCATTATCTATTCTTTCCTTACTTGTTTTCTTCTGCCTTAGCTGGTTCTTCTACCTTAGTTTCTTCAGCCTTTGGTGCTTCAACAGCCTTCTCTTCATTGGCCTTCTTATCCTTCTTGGATGCTGGCTTGGTTACCTGCTTGTTAAGTACCTGAGAAATAGCAGACTTAGTAAATTCAATTCTAGCATTGTCATCGACCTTGACGACAACGGTTGTATCCTTGACTGTGATTACTGTGCCGTGGATACCACCAATGGAAACGACCTTGTCACCCTTCTTGAGTGCATTGAGCATGTCCTTGGTTTCCTTCTCTCTCTTCTTCTGTGGTCTGATGATCAAGAAGTAGAAGATGAGAATGATTGCTGTAAACATTACGAGTGAAGAAGTCATCTGACCGTCCATATGTTTATCCTCTCTTTATTATTTCCGATTTGCTTGTTTTTATAAACTTCAAGTAGGCTAGCATTTATAACGAATAATCGTCAAGGATGACGAAAAGAGCCGAAGACGAACTTCGGCTCCAAATCGTTATTTCTTTATCACATCATACCGCCCATGCCTGCGCCTGGAGCTGCTGGCATAGCTGGCTCCTTGGATGGGATATCTGTAACTGCACACTCTGTTGTGAGAATGAGGGATGCAATGGATGCTGCATTCTGGAGTGCAGATCTGGTGACCTTGACAGGATCGATGATACCTGCTTCGACCATGTTGACCCACTTCATATCATTTGCATCGTAGCCAACGCCTCTCTTTTCATTCTTACAGTGGTCAGCGATGACAGCACCGTCGAGGCCTGCATTCTCAGCAATCTGTCTGATTGGCTCCTCAAGAGCTCTCTTGACGATTCTGTAACCGACCTTCTCGTCCTCTGAGAAGGAGGAAAGATCCTTCTTATCAAGAGCAACTACTGCCTGAGCAAGAGCAACACCACCACCAGGGATTACACCCTCTTCGATAGCAGCTCTGGTTGCAGAGAGAGCATCTTCTACTCTGTGCTTCTTCTCCTTGAGTTCAACTTCGGTAGCAGCACCTACGTTTACAACAGCAACGCCACCAGCGAGCTTTGCAAGTCTCTCCTGGAGCTTCTCTCTGTCGTAATCAGAGGTTGTATCAACGATCTGGCTCTTGATGAGAGCAATTCTGGAACGGATGTTCTCCTGAGTACCAGCGCCAGAGATGATTGTTGTGTTTTCCTTCTCTACCTTGACGCTCTTTGCTCTACCAAGCATTGAGATATCTGCATTCTCGAGCTTCATACCGAGCTCTTCGGTGATTACCTGACCACCAGTGAGGATTGCGATATCTTCGAGCATTGCCTTTCTTCTGTCCCCAAAGCCTGGAGCCTTGACAGCTACGACATTGAGTGTACCTCTTACGGAGTTGAGTACGAGAGTTGTGAGAGCTTCACCATCAACATCTTCTGCGATGATCAAAAGGCCCTTACCTGTCTGTACAACCTTCTCGAGGATAGGGAGAAGATCCTTCATGTTGGAAATCTTCTTATCGTAGATAAGGATGTATGGGTTATCCATAACAGAGGACATTGTGTCTCTGTTGTTGCAGAAATAAGCGGAGAGATAGCCTCTGTCGAACTGCATACCTTCTACGAAGTCTACAGTAGTCTCGATGGTCTTGGACTCTTCAACAGTGATGACACCATCCTTGCCAACCTTGTCCATTGCGTTTGCGATTTCGTCACCGATAGTTCTATCGTTGTTTGCAGAGATGGTAGCGACCTGTGCAATCTCTTCCTTCTCCTGAATGCTCTTTGCATCCTTCTTGATCTCTTCAACTGCATCTGCAACTGCCTTGTCGATACCTCTTCTGATACCCATTGGGTTTACACCAGCAGCAACACTCTTCATACCTTCCTTGGTGATTGCCCAAGCAAGTACTGTAGCAGTTGTGGTTCCATCACCAGCAACATCGTTGGTCTTGGAAGCGACCTCCTTGAGAAGCTGTGCGCCCATGTTTTCAAATGGATCCTCGAGCTCGATTTCCTTTGCAACAGATACACCATCCTTTGTGATGGTTGGTGCACCATACTTCTTGTCGAGAAGTACAAGACGTCCCTTAGGACCAAGTGTGGTCATTACGGCCTTTGAAATCTTTTCTACACCGTTTACAAGAGACTTTCTGGCCTCTTCGTTGAACTGAAGCTGTTTAGCCATTTCTATTTCTCCTTAAATTAAATCTCAGAATAAGCCTTTAT
>JAILRW010000088.1 GCA_024698005.1 Sphaerochaetaceae bacterium
GATGAAGTAATCTTCCACGCAAAGTTCTAATTCATGTAATCGAAGAGAATTTCAGAATTCTCTAAAGTTGCAACTGAATGCTAGGCTACTTTAACAGGTAGCCTAGTTTTTTTCTGCTAGAACGAATATAAGAATCTACCAGTACCTTTCTATCGTCGTTTCTATGCTATAATCGAAAACGGTTAATCACACATAAAGAAAAGAGAGGTAATTATCATGAAAAAATGTTTTATGATTTTACTGACATTAACACTGATGTTCTCTCTAACAGCCAGTGGAAGTAACGAAACTCTAGATGCGAAAAGGACTTTGAATAATATGAAAACAGCAGATATATCATCACTTGCAGACCGTAAGCCAGTTGCGGGGAAAGAAATCCCTATCACAGACTTTGCGTCATTGCTAATTGGACAGGTTGAAGATAAAGAAGCAGCTACTGGTTGTACTGTCATGATCTGCAAGGAAGGAATGCGTGCAGGTCTTGATGTCCGCGGTGGTGGACCTGCTTCCCGTGAAAGCCAGTTGCTTAATCCACTAATGGCTGCACAGATGATACATGCTGTAGTTCTGTCTGGAGGAAGTGCTTATGGCCTAGGTGTGGCCAACGGTGTCATGGCATATCTAGAGGAACAGGGAATTGGCTATGATACTGGCTTTGCTCTTGTTCCATTGGTAGCCCAGGCAGATCTTTACGATCTTTCTGTTGGGGATTCAAAAGTCCGCCCTACTCCAGAGATGGGATACAGAGCAGCCAAACAAGCTTTTGAGGCACCTAACTATAAAGATGGAAACTACGGAGCTGGCTGTGGCGCATCTGTCGGAAAGATTGCAGGCATGGATTACAGCATGAAGACAGGAATCGGTAGCTATGCAATCCAGATAGGAGAACTCAAAATTGGTGCTATCGTCGCATTGAATGCGCTAGGTGACATCTATGACTGGAGAACAAATGAGCAGATTGCAGGACTTCTGAGTGAAGATAAGAAAACACTGAGAAGCACACTGGAATATATGAGTGCCTCTATTGAATCTAAGGAAAACAAATACACTGGTAATACTACATTAGCTGTTGTAGTGACAAATGCACACTTCGACAAAGCACAGCTTTGTAAAATTGCCGGTATGGCCCATGATGGATATGCAAGATCAATCAATCCAATTCATACCTCTGCGGATGGAGATAGTATCTATGCAGTCTCTGTAGGAGAGATAAATGCAGATCAGGATCTTGTTGGAGCATTGGCAGCAGAAGTCATCAGTGAAGCAATCGTCAGAGCCACATACAATGCAGAAAGTGCATATGGACTTCCTGCAGCATCTGATCTACTTTAATACAATCGATTTGGAAGAAAATAGTTAGAATAAACAAACGATTGATCTTGGGAAAACATAATTGTAAAGGAAAAATGAAGAAGAAACTAGTTGTTATTCTTTTGGTATTGACTCTCATTTGCTTCTCTATCTTTGCAGAGGGTTCTGTAGAGTATGCTCAGAAGCAAAAGATACCAGTAAAAGTACTGATACTCCCAAAATTTGAAATTGATAACATTGAAGGCGACTTTCCTGGTGAAGCTCAGTTCTATTATGAGAAGTACCTGAAGGGAGGAGAAGAGTACGATATATCTGGTGGTTTCCTAGATAATAAACTCTACGTAAAGGATAGCGTTGCGCTCTACATCACAGGAATGGGCAAGGTCAATGCTGCACTCAGTACTGCAGCAGTTCTTTCCGACCCACGCTTTGATTTCACGGATGCATATATCATATCTACTGGCTGTGCTGGCTCTGCAAAGGATTCAACTGTAATGGGTGATGTTGTCATATGTACAGCACTGATCGACTATGACCTTGGGCATCATGCTGATATCCGAGAGATGAAAGATCCTACATCTACAACCTGGTTCCATGATGCAAGTTACGATTCATCCGCAATCATCAAGCTAAACCCCGAACTTATGCAAAAGGTCTACACCATCACAAAGGACCTTGAAATGAATACAACAGAGAAGACTATGAAATTCATGGCAGCAGCATTCGACAATGCAGATTGGGCTATCCGACAGCCAAAGGTTCTGAAGGGAACAACAGCTACTAGCGACAATTACTGGAAGGGAGAATATGACCATGCAAATGCACTGCTCATGGTTGAAACATATGATTGTCCTGACCCCTTTGCCACAACCGAGATGGAAGATGTTGCAATCGGCGTTACCGCAAAGAGATTTGGCATGATCGATCGATTGATTGTCATCCGTGACAGTGTAGACATGGATGTATTCATGCTCAATACACCTGAAGCTCTCTGGGGTGGAGAGGAAGATAATCTCGCCTCCGAAGATAGTATTGAATCTGTAGACATCTTCTTCACAGCTAGAAAGAACAACTTCAAGGTCGGCTCTACTATAATTGACGCAATTCTTTCTGGAAACTTCTGATCTACAGTTATTGACGAATCTCGAAACGAAAAAGCAGGGTAAACTCTTTTCAAATAGCAATCCTGTTTTATAGCTTATTTTGACTTTGTTCTTGCGCTGTTTTTCCAATATTCAGGATTCTTTGTCTTTTTTTCGTTTCGTCTCAAGTTTTACATTTATTTTTAGTAAAATAGTTGGTAGAAGTAGAGTATTGAATCACAATTCTTTATAGCTCTTAACAACAGAAGGAAAATATGAAAGTCGGAATTTTAAATGTACAATGGTTGAATAATTATGGTTCCATACTGCTTGCGTATTGCATGCAGAAGAAGCTTGATCTTCTTGGTATCAACAATGAAATAATAGATTTCCGTCCACATATTCCAAACGCCAATGGAGAGATACCAAGTGCCCATAAGGAGGAGAAGGCCTCTTCTCATGGAAAGATTGAGAAATGTGAAGAATTCCGCTGTCAATTCATGAGAAGATCTGCACCTTTATTGGGAACGGAAGGCGCTGACAAGCTGGATTACGATGCATTTATTGTAGGTTCTGATACAGTATGGACTCCTCTCCGAGTCAAAGATGTCGAAGCAAAAATGTATTATCTTGATTTCCTTAAAGATAAGGATGTCAGGAGAATTTCATGGGCAGCTTCCATAGGATCTGAGGAGAAATCAGATCTTGAAATCATGCGCACTCACCTACTATCACACCTCAATAATTTTGATTTCATTTCTGTAAGAGAACGCGAAACGACAGCTTTTGTGCAGACTCTTACTGATAAGAAAGTCTTCAATGCTATAGATCCTGCACTCATGCTCGATAAAGAGGACTATGACGAAATACTTCCAGGCACCACATATCCTGGTGAAAAATATATCTATGCATTCTTGTTTGATGATCTGCAAGGAGGCTATGACACTATCAACGAATTGTCTGAAAAGACAGGTCTCAAAGTAGTAGGCAATGTCAAGAACGCGAAAAAGGTAAATAATCTTCTATTTGCTTCAGATGATGATGGTCCAGCAGAATTTGTCGAGAGAATCATGAATGCTGAGTACGTAATAACAGATTCCTATCACGCTTTCATTTTTGCAATGATTGCAAGAAGACCATTTGTTTGCTATACACGCTCACGAAGTGGAATTAGAGCCCGCAACCTTTTGGAAGACATGGGTCTTAGTGAGCGATTCCTTCTAGAAAACGAGAACGGGACAGAGATAATTTTAAAGAAAATCGATTATGATGAAGTATTCAGAAAAAAGGATGCATGGAGAGAAAAGACTGAAACGTTCATAAAAGAAGCTCTTCATGGTTTGATCTAGGCATTACATCTATCTACCATTTCTGTGTGTGAAAGCTCTGATGAAAGAGAATATCCAATTCTCTTTCATCAGTAGAGCGATATCTAAAAACTGAATATAGGATGATTTCAAGTGGATTCGAAAAATGAAAAAACAACCATTGATAGTTGTTCGGACAACACAAAGAAAATATTGGCTGAAGAGACTATATTTGCTGTAGATAATCTATCTGACACCAGTTTGGAACATCTTGTTTTTATGATCAGAATGATCATTCATGAGATAGAGAAAAACTTGGTAAAGGGAAATGATAAAATAGTTAATTCTAAGAAACTAAAAGAGTTGCTTGAATATACACAGAAGGTTATCTCCCTGTATCCAGATTATCCGAAGAATGGAGATGTCATCGTAGAATCATTGGGCATAATACAGACATTTATTGAGAAGGAGCCTGATGAGCAAGAGTTTAAATCAATTAAAGATGAATTTATCAATCAAAATGGATTGCAGAATATAGATTGTAGAGCTATCAGGATTATCAGGGACAAGAAAGCAAACCACGAAACAGGTGTCTTAGATTGGGATGATTACAATACTTTTATCAGATGTAGGCACAGTATTCGTGAATTCAGTAGCAAAAGCGTTGATTTTGATTTAGTAAGGGAGATTGTAAGAACAGCACAAATATGCCCTTCTGAATGTAACAGACAAACCTGTAAAGTCTACTACTCACAGGATTGTGAAAAGAGTACAAAGTATAGACCTGACCCTATGGTCACAAAAGATATATATAATTTTCTGATTGTTACCGTAAACAAAAGCATGTATTCATCACATGAAGTTCTACAACCCTGGATAGATGGTGGAATATTCCTCGAAAGCCTAGTGTTGGCCATTCATGCGAAAGGTCTGGGCTCTTGCCTGTTTCAGCAAATCAAAGAGACTGAATTATATAACAATATAAAAGAAAATGCAGGGATATCTGAAAACGAAGACATTGTAGCCCTAATTGGATTTGGCTATCTTCTTGATGATTTTCCTATCGTTGAAACACACAGGAAAGATGTGGATGAAGTTTTAGTTAAGTACTGAAAAAAACCAAGAGACCATTGCTTCTGTTATGTGATAACCATCGTTTTCTACATCGGCAGGAGCTTTCTTTTCTGATGGGATTTACATGAATCGCTAAAACAGTCATATCCCTACTTTGGGTCAACTTATCTTTTGCTAGCAGATACCTTCGTAATGAGATAGGAAATAGCAACCGATAAGACGGCAGAACCTAATGTACGAACAAGAGAACCAGCGCCCATAATTCGTATTATGTTTACCAGTATTGGATGAACCAAGTAAACATATAAAGACATCTCCCCTAGTCTTCTTGTTGGGAAAGTAACGGGATCTTCGACCAACGCCCAGACAAACAGAAGAACAGGCAGGACAATCAAGGAAAGATAACAGTTTCCGTCATATGAACCATGATTATTGGTAAAGTAAGCTTCTCCCATTAGAAGCAAAGAGAACAAGAATATGGAAAAGACCAGAATTCTACTTTTACCTTTTAAGAGATAAGCTATTCTCTCTTTTTCCTTACTGATAAGGCCACCTATTGAAAGGAAGAAAACAGACTCAACAAGGCCACATTGAGGGAAAATGAAAAACTCTGTGTGCAACTCAGAAAGAGAATAAATCCAAGTCCCTTCAAATAAGAAACTGTAACTGTCATGAGTCATTGAAAACAGATACATAATAAGTCCAATGGCGATGGCAGGATAGAAGTTTCCTTTTTTGAACACTGGTTCAAGAATAATCTGAGTAATGATAAGAGTTGGTATAAACCAGTACGCATCACTGATTCCGGCAAAAACAGCTTTATGGAAGAAGGCTAAAGCATTTGGAAACTTTGGATAGTAGTACCAGCCTGTAAGTGCAAGGTCAAGAAGAATAAAAATGAGCCACAGTTTCAGATATTTGAAATACTTTTTAGGTCTATCAATTCCTTCTCTGAAAAAGAAGCCCGAAGCGATGAAGAAAAAAGGCACACCGACACGGACAAATCCAAGTGAGAAACATTGAAAAACTGGTTTTGATATATCTATAAACAAATCTGCGTGAATAGGAATGATAAGCAAGCTTAAAACAAAACGTAATAGGTCAATTGTTCTATTTCTTTTCATAGTCATTCTTACTACCATTCCTTATCACTATTCTAGGTATAAATCACCAAATTATAGATTAATTCTATTATTAATTAATTCCATGGGCTGCAATGATATGCGCCCATGGAACTGGACATTAAAGGCCCCACTCATCCCAAAGCTCAGGGCTGAGATTCTTGAGAGAATCAATAACAACAACGCAGTCTTTATCAACATTCTTAAGCACTGTAATCATCATCTCTTCTGGAATTGCTACACAGCCACCAGTGTAAGGCTTCTGAGGACCAAAACAGTGGAGGAAGATTGCAGAACCCTTTCCAGCAGTTCCTTCCTCGTTCCAGCTTATGTTCATACAGTACTTGTACTGAAGCTGATAATCGATGAGGTGCTCACTGTCACCCTTGTTCAAGTCTGGAAGGTCCTTTATGCTTACCATCTCATTGTAGCTGTATCCTTCCCTGACATCTCCTGACCAGTAATCGTCAGCTGAAACTTTATGATATTCAAATGCTGTACAGCCTGGGTCGTCCTTTATACCAAAAGCACGGTTAAAATGGTAAGTTCCTACTGGGGTCTTAGCATCTCCTTCTTTTGTCTTTCCAAGGCCCAGCTTACCTATGAAACCAGGTGTTGTTATGATCTGCTTCCATGTTCCATCATCAGCCTTCTGATGCATTGAAACATATGCTGTTGTCTTACCCATGCCAGCAACGATAAAAAGCTGCTTAGCGTCTTTTGCCTGATCCAGCTTAGTTACCCATTCTGGGGAATCTTCAGCCACTGTCATAACATCTTCCGTCTTGTCGATAGAGCTACAGCTTACAAACAATATGCATAAGAGTAGAGCAAACATGATCAAAATCTTTTTCATTACAATCCTCCATTAATATGAATAATCATGACAAAGTTCAGTATAGTTAAGCAAATTAATAATCACAATCTATAACAGGACAATCATTCATTTAAAAAGTCTAGGTTAAAAAGTCTAATTTTTCAGAACTCTTTATCAAGACATATGCTTTTATATCCCATAGGAGATGGCATTAATTGAAACTCTGGAGCAGTCCCCAATTAAATATTTATAATCCTTTTCCTCCACTGTCTCTCAATTCCAAGGTTTCTTCTTCTAATTATCTACCTCTTTTTTCTTCGCAGGGAAATGTCTAGAAACGGGAAATACTCTATTGTTTTTCCAAATATCGAATGAGCCTATCCTGAAAATCATGATAGTATGGCTTTTCCACGAAAACAACATGGGAACCACCTTCAATCACTTCCAGCTTTGAATTCTCTGGAAGATATTTTAAGGATTCATTGACCAAATCATAATTTAGATATGGATCCTCACTGCCACAAATGATCAATGTTGGTACTGTAATCTGCGCAAGGTCAATCAACCTCTCCTCTTTTGGTACACAGATGTCCCTTCTTCCTCCGTTTGGACTGGATTCTCCATCATAGTGCCAACAGCTTGAACACCACATTTCAATGACAATTGGATCTGTGATGGAATAATCAAATGAACCATCGTCAGTATGTTGGAAATCATCCACTGCATGACTCCACGTATTATGGTGAAATGGTTCCTCTACTTCATATTCCCCAAGGCCACACAGTATCGGAGCATACAACACGAGTCTGTTCACATGTTCAGGGTGCTCTGCTACGAAACGGCTTGTTGTCACAGTACCCCAGCTCCACCCTAGCACATCAATCTTTTCCTGTCCTGTTTCTGAAACAATCAAATCAACTGCGGTACTAATGTCTTTCGAAGCATAATCTGAATCCGGTAGGAATCCATCCTCTACACTTTCAGACATTCCAAACCCTGCAATATCTAATCTCCAAACACGATACCCCTTAAGTGCAAGTTCTCGCACAAGGCTATAGTCCTCATAGTTGATATCAAATTCATGAGAAGAATATGTGACTCCATGAACTAGGAGAATATTTTTGTGAGGCTCGATTCCTTCCACTTTCATGCAATCCAAGTGCAGAGCTATTCCCTCTCGTTCTAGAGGATACACTTCCGAAATAAAGGTTATAGCCGTTGTTGCTTCTTCTGACTTTGTCTGTCTATTTACTACACATCCTGCAAACAACACCAAAACGGCTACAGTTAAATTCAAAACAATTATAAATTTTTGTACTTTGCGCATCATATAATCCTCACACAAATATCCCAATTTGCAATTGCATTATCCTTCTGGCATTTTATTGTAGAAGAGCTTTTTATCATATCCTAGCCCATCCAACATCATGACAAAAGCCATATTCATACCCTACTCCCATCTCTTAGTCATATAGTTCAGGTAAGCAAGGTACTCTCATACATTCTCAGCAACAGCTTTCAATTCATCTCCTATATTAAGGAGTCCCTTTATCGGACATGCAGAATATTAGTGATATATCATCTATCTATTTTCTTAGAGTAATTATTTTATCTTTCCTTCATTTATTATATGATATCTTTCAAGTTGAGTCCGCTAAGTTCGGACAGAATTATGTTTTCCTAATATCGTTTCAGGAGAGTTATAGCTTATGAACACTTCGATTAAGCATAAGACAACTTACTTTGAATATCTCAGGATTATCAGCATTGTTGCAGTCATCTTCATCCATGTCTCAGGTTCCAATTGGTTCCGAATTGAAAAAGGTTCCTTGGATTGGATAATCCAGACCTTCTTCAACGTTTCTTCGAGATTCTGTGTCTGTGTTTTCTGCATGATTTCTGGGGCACTGCTACTAAGGCCCAGTAAGGAGATTACAGTAAAGGATATCTTCTCTCATTACATCAAGCGAATATTTATCTGTATGCTAGTCTGGGTCGTTTTCTATGCAGCTTTCTATACGTTATTGAATGGTGAAGACTTAAGATATTTCGGAACTCGACTATTCAAGCATCCTGCACATCTATGGTACCTTTTCATGCTTATGGGAATGTATCTAGCTTTGCCAGTACTTCGCGCCATCTCAAAAGACCGTGAAGCTACTAGATACTTGATATGGCTCATAATCGCTTTCTGTGCTCTGGAGCTTATTGCAGGCACTACCGGTTTCTTCGATGGACTTGCAGGTGAGAGTTACGGTTTTGCACAGTGGAAAGCCTTCCTTGGAAAGCTGAAAGAGCTGAAAGTTGCCTTCATCCCTGGTTATCTAGGCCTCTTCATGCTTGGACACTATATACATCAGTACGGTCTTGGAAAGTGGCATAAGCGTGTCGTTCTTGCAGCAATCCCAGCACTACTTCTTTCATCTCTTTTGACTGTCATAGTATCCATTCTCACAGACAAGGGAGCCTATACATTCATGCTTGAGACCAATCCTCTTGTTATTTTGGCATCTGCAGGCATATTCGCTTACTTCAAGGGTGAAAAAGATGAAGCCTCCAAAGAGGAGGAACACTCACAGAGTGCAAGAACAGCTGTCTGGATTGGAGGCAACTCTTTTGGAATCTATCTAGTACATTTTGCTGTAATGGAAGTTCTTTCGAAGAGCTTTGGAATAGATGTCACTCTGTGCAACCCTATTCTATCTGTTCCACTAGTTTCACTCCTCATCTTCGCCATCTCTCTTGCCATCACAGTAGTCATGAAGAAAATTCCTGTAGTCTGCAGGATAGTATCATAACAAGTTCTTCTGAAGCTCCGAGATAGAGATCTCAATCTAAATTTTTGCAACCAATGCATTTCCAAAG
>JAILRW010000121.1 GCA_024698005.1 Sphaerochaetaceae bacterium
CATGGTACCATATGGATTTCCTGGTGGCCCTGGAGGAGTGGAAACACACGTTCCCATCCCGAACACGACAGTGAAACACTCCATCGCCGATGGTACTGGATCTCGTATCCGGGAGAGTAGGACGCTGCCAGGTTTTTTTTATTTTTACAGAAATATTTTTTTCTTTATATTAATTAATGGAGTTAGAAATGCTAGTACAGAAAGACTTTAATTATACACCAAAGAATAAGAATAGAATGCTGCATATCTATCTTCCAGATGATTACAACAAATCTACCAAAAGCTATCCAGTATTTTACTTCTTTGATGGTCATAATCTATTTGTTGATGCTCATGCAACCTATGGAAAATCATGGGGTCTTGCTGATTATCTCAAGAAGAAAAGAACAAAGATCATTATTTGTGGTATCGAATGTGGTCATGAAGGTGACGAGAGATTGGATGAATACTGTCCTTATAAACTTGAGAAAGCTTTTGGTCATTCATTATCTGGGCTTGGTGCAGCAACCTTGCAGTGGATAGTTGATGAAGTAAAGCCTTTCATGGATGAGAATTTCAGAACTCTTCCTGACAGATTGAATACTGGAATTGCTGGATCCAGTATGGGAGGTCTTATGAGCCTCTATGCCATTCTTCATCATAATGATGTTTTTTCTATGGCTGGTTGTCTCTCCTCTAGTATCGGGATCTGTATGAAGGAACTGGAAAGGGAGATCAAGAATTCTACTCTTGATCCCAAGACCCGTATATATCTCAGTTATGGAACAGAGGAGATGAAGTTCTTCTCTAGGCGTATTTCATTGGACAAGAAAAATGAGAAGTTGAAGGGTCTAATTGAGAAGAAGGGAGTTTCTTCCATCATGATCTATGAGCAGGAAGGTGGAGAGCACTGTGAAAGAGACTGGGAAAAACAGAATCCAATTTTTATTCCTTTCTTGTTAAACAAAAAGAAGAGTTCGAAATGAACTCTTCTTTGCGTTAAGAGATAAAAATGTAATTTTATTCGTTATCTTCTTTGTTGTTTCTGATATTCCAGACACTCTGCTTGAGTTCTCTACCAGGTCTGAAGTAGGCAACTTTATGACTTTCAACAGAAACGAGTTCACCGGTCTTTGGGTTTCTTGCCTTAGACTTGCCTTTTCTTGTTCTAAGCTCAAAAGTTCCCAAGTTCCTAAGTTCAATTATGCGGTCCTCAACAAGAGCTTCCTTGATTTCAACAAAGAGTTCATCGATAACCTTATGAACATCATCAGAAGATATGCCAGTAGTATTCTTGATATTCTCAATTATCTCTGCCTTGGTAAGTTTTTTATTCATTTGTAATTCCTTTTATATGTAGAGATAATCTACCACTTTATAGTTCAATTGATAATAACTAAAATACTTATTTCTAAAAAATTTTTACGTAAATTGAGTGCCAGCATGGGTTTATCCATACTGGCACCAAGAAACATTGGAATAATTAAGCACCAAGATCCAGTTTTGTACCCTTCTCATACTGTTGCTCAAGGGCGATAGGTAAATAACACTGCATCATCTTTGTGTACCAGTAGTAGTCAGGAGTTACGTCATAACCCCAATATTCGAAGTGTGCATTGTTGATTTTCTTGGAGTTCAAAATGTACTCAAGTTCCATCATTGTTGACAGAGCAGGCTGATTAGCTTCATTTCTACCTGAACTGATAAAGATTGAGCAATCAGGATAGATAGTGAAATACTTATGTCTTCTTGTGATGTTTCTCATGAAGTCACAAGGAGAGTTCTTGTAAAGATTGTCATCACACCATCCGTCAAAATAGGTCTTGAGATCATAGTTTCCACCAAGAGCAATTACTCCAGAGAAGAAATCTGGATGACGCAGGAACATTGTCATTGCCTGAGTTGCACCGACTCCACAGCCTGCAGCAATTATCTTCATACCACTATGGTTAAAGCTTGAAACCAATGGTACAAATTCGTCGGCAACAGCATGGTAATAGGCTTCCTGTCTTGCTGACCTCCAGGATTTGTCTCCTGATCCATTTAAAAGAGTTTCTTTGTCCAACCCTTCACAGCAAAGAATCTGGACTCTGTCACTTTCGATGAGTGGTGCTATACCATCGATAAGGCCGTTGGTATTGGCACTTGAACAATACCCAGTCTCGTCAGGGAATAAGAGTACAGGGATTGCATCTGGTGATCCATAAACAAGCATGTGAAGATTTTTTGTAAGACTTTTATTTTGTCTTTCGATATAAAATCCTTCCATTTTGGCCTCCTTTTATATTTTTAGAGTAATTTGTGACAGCGCGAAATTAAAGAAAAAATTTTTAAAATTGCAAAAAATGTTCTTTAATCGACAATTTCATCCATATTTAAACGTTACATACCCCCCTTGAATATGATATAGGTTTTAGTTGGTGGTGATGGTTAAATGCAAATGACAATCTGTATACTTGTTTTTGTATTGATGGTAATAGGATTCTGTGTGAACCGTATTCCAATGGCTCTTACAGCAGTTCTAGGCATGCTTACTCTTGTGCTCACAGGTTGCATAGATTCCAAAAGTGTGCTCTCTACTATCGGTAGTTCAACTGTTCTGACGATGGCTTCTATCTTCGTCGTTGCTTCTGGTCTCCAGAAGACGCAGATGATAGATAAGCTTTCTAGAAGTGTCTACAGAGTTTCAAAAGGGTCATTCACAAAAGTTTTGGCAAGTTATGTAATTCTCACATTCATCCTTGGTCAGTTCATACCTTCTATAACAGCATTGTTTGCTCTGATAGCTCCACTGGTTGCTGCTATGTGTGATGAAATGGATGAGAGTCCAAGCAGAATGATGTATTCAATTGGACTGGTAGCTGTCGCTACTTCATTTACTATTACACCAATTGGTCCTTATGCTGCAGCTTATATCGAGGATAATGGCTATCTATTGGAGTATGGAATAAAGAATTACGAACTTGGGCTATTTACCAGGATGAGCATCAAGAGCTGGGTTGCTATCTTTGTTATGCTGTGGGCAATATTTGTTGCTCCTAAATTTGCTCCAAAAAAGCCTGTCGTACCTATTATTGGGCTCAAGGCCAGAGAGAGTAAAGAGAAGACTAAACTAAAACCTTTCCAGGAATTCATGGGATATGCTGTCTTTGTCTTTGTTATCATCTCTCTCGTCTGCAAATCCTTCGGTTTTGCTTCCTGGGTCATTCCTGCCCTCGGGGCTTCTCTTCTTGTTCTTACTGGGGTTCTGAGTGAAAAGGAAGCCATACAGAGTTTAAATATAGAGGTAATTCTTCTGTACGTTGGTGTTGCTTCTTTGGGAAATGCTTTTGCAAATACAGGTGCCGGTGAAATGGTTGGAAGTGTTGTAGGAAGTCTACTTTCCTTCACACAGAACAGTTACATCATTGGTGGAATATTCTTCCTCGCCTCATTCATAATGACATCTGTGCTCTATAATAGAGCTGTAGGAAAGGTCCTTATCCCTCTGGTTATTCTGACAAGCTTGAATATGAATTCAGATCCTAGAGGCCTGATGGAGATGTGCTACATCGGTTCGATGTGTTCACTCCTGACTCCTATGTCCACAACAGTAGTCCCTATGATGATGGCATCTGGTGGATATGATCAGAAGGCCCTTATTAAGATGGGCATAATTCCTTCAATTATAATGGGAGTCATCACTGTATCTGTCGGAATGACTCTTTATCCTTGCTTCCCACAATAAGAAAAGGGCTTCAAACTCGAAGCCCTTTCAACTCATTAAATATATTCGACCATTCCTTCGCTTGCTCTTATGCCTGAAGCCCAAGCACCAGTTATACCTCTACTGGTACCAGCGCCGTCTCCTGCAAAGAATACGCTCTTTGCAACCTGGAAGTGGTCATCCTTGTACTGAGGTTTATTCGCATAAAGTTTTATCTCTGGATAGTACATGATTGTTGATGGATGGAGAATTCCTGGGACGATAGTATCGAGATTCTTCATTCCAGACCAGATGAATCTGAGGACCTTGCTTGGCATTGCAAGGGAGATATCGGAAGGAGCTGCACCTGTGAGTGAAGGCTTGAAATCATAGAGGTCTCCATTGAAGTCAAAATCCTTACTTCTTCTTCCAAGACGGAAGTCACCAACTCTCTGCATCAAAGGTTTTCCACCACCCATCAGGGAGGCCATCAGTCCAAGGTGCTCAGCAAATTCCTGTCCCGATGCAAGTGGCTCTGTGAATCTGATTGTCTTGAGGATAGCAAAGTTGACAAGCCCATTATTCTTGGACTCGTCTGCCTTGAATGCGTGACCATTGACGCTGTACCAGACATCACCTTTTTCAGTTAGGTACTTTTCTTTTACAACGTGTGCATTTCCACTGTTAGTGCAGAAGGTTCTGACTTGCTTTGGGAAGTAGAACTTTGGATCGTAGTAGTCCTTTACAATTGGATAGTGCTCGATACGAGTTTCAACTCTGATACCAACATCGAGGATGTTATCAACGAATGGGACATCAAGCATCTTCATGACATCCTGAAGGAATCTGAATCCATGTCTTCCTGGAGCAATGAGAATAGTTTTGTATCCAAGCTCTCTCTTATCGGTTTTGATACACTTCTTTTCGTTGTCGATGCTCTCCATTGTTTCACCAAGCGCAAGCTCGACGCCATTTTCCTGAAGCCTCTTCTGGAGTTCTTTGATAAGTTCAAGACCTCCATCTGTTCCAAGGTGTGTCTGCTTGATTTCCAAGAGGGAACAGCCAAGGCGCTCAGCTCTTGCCTGATAGGTTGCAATATTCGACTTTGGAAGAATGTTTGGCTTGAGAAATTCAGTGACCATATCTAAGTAATGGTTGGCCAAATCCTCTGGCCAGTACTCAGTAGGGAATCCAATAGGATAGGTGAAATTCATCTTGCAATCATTTCTCATACCACCAGTTGAATATGGTGTCTGGTCTATCATGAGTATCTTTGCGTTTGGTTTTTTCTCAATAATGGAAAAAGCTGCACCCATTCCTGCAGGACCTGTACCAACGATAATCACATCATATGTAGTCATATATTATTCTCCGTATTGAGTATTACAAAAATACAGAGGTATAGCAAGAAACAGCGAATGGTTAAGTGTGCAAATATGGTATAATTGTTTGTTATAGTAATATAATTTATCTATCAAATGGCGGGTTGTTGAATGCAACTGCTTCAATAGAAATAAATATAATATATATAGTTGATAATACTCCGAAATCGGTTTAATATAAATAATATGAAGTATATTGGAATTAAGGAAGCTGCAAAGAAATGGGGAATAAGTGATAGAAGAGTGAGAATTCTCTGTCAGGAAGGAAGAATTGAAGGGGCTATAAAGCTTGAATGGTCTTGGACAATCCCGGCAGATACTCCAAAGCCTACAGATGGTAGGTCGATGAGGCATCTCAAGAACTATGATCTTCGATTGGGAAGCATTGATATATCTAGACTTAATTCTCTCAGGGAGAAACATCCTGTTTCCTATCAGATGATTGAAGCAGAAAAGTTCAACAGCATTATCAAGGAACTCATTGGCTATGCTTCTGCACTTGGGGAAAGAAAACTTGATCCAAGAATCATTGCAACAGTGCTTTCTGGAAAGATAAGCCACAATGCATCTTTTAAGGAGCACCTCCTTATTTCCAATTTCCGCTCAGTTCTTGTTGGCCAGCTCAAGAATATTGATGGAGAGTGGAGTAGCAAAAGGCTTCTTTCATTGAATAGAAGCTTCATGCAAGGCGTAGATGATGAAAAGGGTGGTGTTTTAAGAGACGGCATTGTAGATAGGCCACTTTCAGAGAAGGACACTGGTCTTTCTGTAGCTCTTCAGATAGAGACACTGTTCTCCCAGTATGAGATGGAGTGGAAACGTCTCCATCCAGTATTCAGAAGTGTATTGCTCTATGCAGAAATTTTGAGAATCAAACCATTTGACAATTACAATGAAGAGTTTGCAGTACTTGTACTTCTTTCCATGCTTATCTCTTCTGGCTTTATTCTTCCTTGTCTTGAGGATAGCGATGCAAATGAGATGAATGCAGCTACAGCTGTTGCATTCAGACGCGGATTCTATCAGGACCTTGCAAGAATTATTGAAAGAAAACTGTTTGAAAGCTACGAGGCATTAGAGGAAGATGCTTGATTATCTAATTCAGGGTGGTCTTGTTGTTGATGGAAGTGGGAGTGAGATTTATCGATCTGATGTTGGCATTTCATCTGGTAAAATCACACACATTGGAAATACTCATCCAGATGCTAGAACTGTTATCGATGCAAGTGGACAGATAATCACACCAGGCTTTATCGATATCCACGCTCATTCTGAATTGATCTTATTGAATGACAGGTTTTCCAAGGGCAGAATTGCACAGGGAATCACAACTGATGTTTCTGGAAATTGTGGAATTGGTGTCTATCCAGTATCTGAAAGTGCAGAAAATCTGAAGGCACTTGATGCTGATGTTCTTGGCAAGTGGGATGATTGGAAGTGGAAAGATATAGTTGAGTACCGAGATTATGTAAGCAAGAGAGGACTTGGCCACAACTGTGTACTTTTGCAGGCCCACGCACCTCTTCGCTATGCGGCTATGGGAAATGATGCAGCCAGGATAGCAACAGATGATGAGATAGCTCTGATGTGCGACAAACTGGATTTCTCTCTTTCCAATGGAGCAAAAGGCTTTTCATCTGGTCTATACTATGCACCCTGTGTATATGCAGATAGGAAAGAGCTCGTTTCTCTTTTGAAAGTAGTAAAGAAGCACGATGGATTTTTTTCTGTCCACCATCGATGTGAAGGTGATAGTGTAGTTGAGTCTATAACAGAAGTGTTGGATCTAGCTCTGGAAACAGGAGTCAGACTTGAAATCAGCCACCTCAAGGCAATTGGAATCAGGAATCAGGAGAAGGTCGATACCATCCTCTCTCTCATAAATAAATATATAGGTATGGGTGTTGATGTACTTTTTGATCAGTATCCATATACCTTTGGTTCGACAAGCCTGTTTTCTCTACTCCCTCCTGATGCTCTGATGCTAGATAGAAATAGTTTGAGAAGTGCATTGAAGGACAATACAAAGAGAGCCATGTGGAGAGAGGAGATTGTAAATCCTGTCTCATGGGACAGCATATATTCTCTCTCTGGTGAAAGTAATATAGTACCTGTACAGCTAGACTCCTCCCCTGCCTTTGAAGGCAAGAGCCTTGAGGAGATTGGCAGGATTATGGGATGTGATGGTGTAGATGCACTCTTTAATCTTCTGATGGTGGAAGAGGGTGCTGCAGTAATGACTGATGTTACTCAGAGTGAGGAGAGCTTGATGAAAATAATGGCATCTCCTCTGATGTGCTTTGGTACAGATGGACTGTATTCAGCATCCAATCCACATCCTAGAAGTTACTCTGCAGCTATTCATCTTCTTTCAGAATATGTGAAGAAAAGAAAGCTTCTATCGCTGGAGGAAGCAATCTGCAAGATGAGTGGAGAGGTCGCAGGCAGGTTGAGACTTGATAAGAGAGGTCTTATCAGAGAAGGGTTTGCGGCAGATGTGAACATCCTCGATTTTGATAATCTTGCTGCCACTGCTGAAGCAGGGCGTCCATTTGATAGAAATAATGGTGTCTCCTATGTTTTTCTCAATGGTTCGATAGCACTTCAGGACGGAAAGCCGAACAAAAATGCTGAAGGTGTCTTTTTGTGAGTGTTTTTGAAAGTTAACATAGCTGAACTTTTTGACTTTCAATAATTTTTTTGCTAATGTTATTTTATGCATAAGTCAGGTGAAGATTATTTAGAAGCAATATTAGTTATCTCGAGGGAGACCTTTTCTCCTCGGGTGAGGACAACAGATGTAGCACACCACCTAGGTGTTTCTAAGCCAAGCGTTTCTAGAGCCATGTCCATTTTGAGGAACGATGGTTATATCGAGCAGGAGAATTACGGAGATATAATTCTCACCAAGAAAGGTCTAGAAGTTGCAGAGAAGGTCTATAATCGCCATACCACACTGACTTTCTTCTTCAGAGATATTCTCAAAGTTGATAAGGAGCTTGCAGAACATGATGCTTGTCTTATTGAACACGACATCTCAGAAGAGAGCATGACAAAGCTCCAGGAGTTTGTTGATTCCTACAAGGGTTAAAGCAAGCTCTACATTTTTAATTAAGTATGTGTTAATACGTTAAACGATGTTAAGAGAAACAATTGACATGGTTTGGTCAAGTTGCTAATATCGTTTAAGTGTCTAATCACGTATAATATTCGAGAGGTTATAAAATGGCTACACCTAAGTATAAGACTTCCAAGGCAAAGGCAGCAGCAAGAAAGGCTGCAAACATGAAGCTTGCCGCACCAACACTTTCCCCATGTCAGACATGTGGTAACTTGATTCCTTCCCATCAGGTCTGCCCAAAGTGTGGATATTACAATGGCAAGCAGGTAATTGAGAAGGACGCAGAATAAGGAGATTTTGAAATGACAGAAGATCAGGTACTCTCAAAGGTAAAAGATCTTGTTGCAGAGAAGCTCTCTGTAGAACCAGCAAAGATCACTATGGACGCATCATTCCGCAAGGACCTTGGTGCAGATAGTCTCGATACATATGAACTTGTTTATGCAATCGAAGAGGAATTGGGCGTGACCATTCCAGACGATATGGCTAACGAGTTCGAGACTGTTGGAGACGCAGTCAAGTTCCTCGCAGAGAAGCTTGCTTGATTCAAGCTGTGTCAGATAGCCTTTTCAAAGCTCCTCATCCGGATAATGATCGGTTGGAGGAGCTTTCTGTGTTTCAGAGGAGCATTGGTGTCACTTTTCACGACATCGAATTACTGAATCTCGCTTTTACCCACACTTCATGGGCCAATGAAAGTTCTAGGAATGTGGATAATAACGAGAGACTGGAATTCCTGGGTGACAGTGTGCTTGGCATGATCACAGCAGCATATCTTTTCAGGACAGTTGCCCTTCCAGAGGGGGAGCTTTCCAAGATTCTTTCCTCAGTTGTCAGTGAAGATTCTCTCGCTGAAGTTGCTATCAAACTTAATATCTCAAAGTATCTTTTGCTCGGACACGGCGAAGAGATGCTGGGAGGTAGAAAGAAGAAGGCAATCCTTGCAGACTGCATGGAGGCTATTATCGCTTCTATCTATTTGGACCAGGGAATTGAGAACACTGAAAAGTATGTACTTTCCTGGATGGAAGGTCAGATCAAGAGCTTCTTGGAAGGTAGAAATGATAACAAGGACTATAAGTCCATGCTTCAGATATATCTTCAGAAGAGAAAGAACAAATGCCCTGAGTATATGATCGACCATACAGAAGGTCCACAGCACAACCAGAAGTTCTTTGTGAAAGTATTTTTGGGAAACAAGTGCTTTGGTCCAGCGGAAGGTCATAACAAGAAGAGTGCAGAGCAGAATGTTGCTCATCTAGCGCTCAAGCAACTTGGATTAATTGAAGAAAATGATTAGTTCCGCTAATTAGAGAAGTAAATTGCTGTATTAGACCAGAACCTCTGGTCTATTTTTATAATTAAATTGACATGTGTAGATAATTAACTATTTTTACTATTTTTATGAATTTCCCCATCAACAAAAATAGTGGACAAAGACCATGGGGGGGGGGTATTATTTTCCTTGATTTGTGAAGGAGTTTACAATGAAGAAATCATTGATTCTTGTACTGCTTGTTCTTCTATGTGTTGTCCCCTCGTTCGCAGCAGGCAATACAGTGAATGTATCAGCAGTTCCAGCTACGTTCCAGGTAACTACATCCACAGCAAGTGGAGTGGATAATGTTCTTTCCTACTATGGTCTTGGTGCAGAGGTCACCTACCAGAGAGCAATAGCAAAGGGATTCTTCCTAGAGGCCGGAGTTGGCAACAGCTACATCTTCCTCAAGGGTGACAGACCAGTATTCGC
>JAILRW010000101.1 GCA_024698005.1 Sphaerochaetaceae bacterium
TATAAAATTAATATTAAATATTATAAAAAAAATTTTTTCTATTAATTACTATATAGATATGATAGTAATACAAATTAATTTACGTTAATTAAAATATAATTATTATATAATTATTCATTAATTTCTATTGCATTTTTTGGACACATTTCGTGACAACAATAACATCTAACACACAAATTTTTTTCAAGAATAATTAAATTATTTTCAATGTGTAAGGCTTTTGCAGGACATATATCTACACAACGTTTACATAAGATACACTTATCAGCCAAGAACTCTGGTGTTTTTCTTTTCTTTATTAAAAGGTTATGAAATGGCTTCATCAGGGTTGACTTAATTAAAGCTGGAACAGCTTTTTCTTTACCGATTGCAACTCTTTTATAATCTTTGATGATCAATTCATTTGCGCTTAAAAGAGGGTAGTTAGGCTCTAAATGAGTATAACCCTTTCTTTTGCCAGCCATAAGGATAGGGATATCTTCAATCCTATAACCCATTATTGTTGCCTGAGCTGAATCAGTAAGATAAGAATCTGAAGATCCCAATATCAAACCTACCTTTCTAATGTTACCATTAGCTGGTCCTGGACCTTCCATTCCCATTACACCATCCATAAGTCCATAGCAACACTTGCTCTCTCTGTAAATTTCAGCAATCAATTCTGCAAAACCGTTTCTAGAAGGTACCTTGACGTGACATCCGCTCTTATTGATTCCTGGAATTGTACCAAACATATTTTTTACACATCCTGTTGCGTACATGAGCTGATGTGTCTTGAACTTAGAAACAGATATAACTACATCTACTTCGTTAATGATGTTTGCCATAGGAAGCAGATATTTTCCGATCTTATGATCAATTGGATCTTTTGTGAAATCGACCCAATGGGTGTTTGTTCTCTGACAAACATCTTTGAGTCCACAGTTATGAGCATCAAAAGAAGCTGTATGCAGGCCTGGAGAATCTCCAAGATAGATATCATTCGCTCCAAGTTCCTTAAGCAATTCTATAAATGCTTCAATAATTACAGGATTGGTAGTAATACCTGTTTCAACCTTTGAATCTGAAAGGATATTAGGTTTTACCAGAACTTTCTTGTTTTTGACGATAGGGAAGTCTGAATTGGAAATTACTTCACTGATTGATTTCTTTACTTCATCGAACTGATATGTATTACAACGTGAAATGGCAACTCTAGTACTCATAGCTTTCTCAATAAACAACAATATAGAGGTCCAAGGTTATCTGACCTGTCTGGAAGAATTATAAGGCCGTAAGGGCGTTCCTCTGCTTCCTCAAGGGAAATTTGAACAACCTCTACTAGTCCTTCACGACGATTTAGAAGTTTTTCAATTACTTTCTCATCTTCCTCAGCATTTATTGAGCAAGTAGAGTAAAGGATATAAGCTCCATTCTTTGCAGCATCAAGAGCTGCAGCAAGAAGTGCAAACTGTTCAATAGCTAGACGCTTTGGTCTGGAAACAGACCACATTGCCATGTGTTTTTCACTTTTGATTACATGGCGTTCAGAAGAACAGGGGGCATCAAGCAGAATTGCGTCATACACATCCTTCTCGTAAAGACCCCATCTAGATGCATCATGGCAAGTCGTTGTGATGTTGTCTTGCCAGCAAGCAGGAACATGATCCTTGATTACCTGATCTAGGCGAGCCCTTCTATCTCTAGAGCGATCATTTGCAGTTATCGTTCCCTCACCATTCAAGCGCGAAAGAAGCACAAGAGTTTTACCTCCAGGAGCTGCACACATATCAAGAACGTTGTCACCACTCTTTAAGGGAAGAAGAGATGCAACAAGGATACTTGCTCTATCAAGATAGTAGCTTTGAGTAAGATTTTCAGAAAAAGCGACAGGAGATGAATCCTTCAAGAGAGCCTCTTTGAGTAATGGCCATCTTTCCTTGTAGATATCACTATAGAATTTTTCAAAAGATTCACTTCTTTTTTGTAATTCTTTTTTCTCTTTGTCTGCTTTTTTGCTCATCGAGAGAAGAATATAGCAAAAACTGATATCTTAGAAGTGGAAATTAAATATAAGCTGCAAGGAAATAGCCCAAGATTCCAATGGTAAGGCCAAGAGCAAAGCCACCGAGAACCTGAGCGAATGAGTGTCCAAGCATGGTCTTCAAGTGCTCTTCAGTAAAGCTCTCGTCATCGAATACATTCTGGAAGTATCTGGACCATTTGTTTAGAACTTGTGCGTGCTTGCCTGCCTGCATTCTGAGATTCATCGCATCATGAATGATGATTATAGAGAAAACTGCACATACGGCAAAATAAACACTGGAAAATGAGTAGATAAGACCAACAGAAGTAGTTAGCGCAACAACAGTTGCTGTGTGGCTAGAAGGCATTCCTCCTGTTGTAATGAGCATGTATTTATCAAATTTTTCTTTGTGGAAAAGACATAAGATGATAGGCTTGAGAAGCTGTGCAATCAGCCAAGCCACAAAAGAACATAATAATGGAATGTTCTTCAACAAGAAAAATCTACCCACGTTATTCATGTTACAAAACAGTTGAACTAATTTCAACAGGATTAAATATTATAGTTGCTAATGCTTATTGAGAAATATAGTGTTTAAAAAGTTGTGAAAAAATAATAAAATTCGTGTATGTACGATAGTTCAGTAACAGAAGAAGAACTCATGGATCTTGCTGATTTCTTCAAGGTCTTTTCAGATCCTACAAGGCTAAAGATTCTACTCATCCTTGAGGAAGGGGAGTTCAACGTAAATACAATTGCAGAAAGAACTCAGATGAGTCAAAGTGCCATCAGCCAGCAGCTCAAGGTCCTCAGAGCATCTCGTCTCGTCAGGTTCAGAAAAGAAGGTAAAAGTATCTTCTATCGCCTTTCTGATGAGCACATCTCAATGATTCTTACAACAGGAAAGGAACACTACGAAGAACTACTCGGATAAGTGCTCTATTATTCTTTCAAAGGGAAGCCCGACAACATTTGTCCAGCTTCCTTCTATCTTTTTTATCAGCTTGTATCCGCTTCTCTGAATCCTGTATGCTCCTGCTGCTCCTATAAAATCACCAGTAAGGAGATAATCTTCTATTTCTTCTGGGGTCAATTCTTCAAAATAGACAGTGGACTCATCGGTTCCAGAGATAATTCCTTTTCCTGGAATATAAAGAGAGTAGCCGGAGAGTACTTTCTGCTCTCTGCCTGAAAAGAGAGTAAGCATCTCTCTTGCTTCTGCTTTTGAATGAGGCTTGCCGAGGAGCTTGTTCTCAAATAGGACCATAGTATCACAGCTGAGTGCGATGACACCTTCTTTGAAATCCTCAGAAGAGATGTAACTTTCAAGTTTCTTCAGAGCAATGTGGGAAACCGCAATTTCCGGTTCCTTTTCGCTCACATTCTCATTAACATTCTGAGGTGCTGTAGTTACCTCGATCCCAGCCTCTTCAAGTAGTAGAAGTCTATTGGGACTTTGAGATGCTAGAACCATCTTGGGCGCCAGCTCAAAGAGTTTTCTATTAAGTTCTTCCGGTACAGTAGGACATATTTTCATAAAATATTTGCCTTCAATTCTTCAAGTTCTTCAGAAAGAAGTAGCCAGCTTTCTTCCATTTCATCCGCTTGGGCTTCTTTTTCTTCCTTTTCCTTCAGAAGCTTTGTGACCTTTATGCTATCTGAATAGACTTCTGGTCTTGATATCTCTTCATCTAGCTTAGCAATTTCATTCCTAAGCTTCTCACACTTATCAAGAAGCTCTCTAGCTTCTTTCTCCTTCTTCTGGATAAGGTTCCTCTGAGCTTTCTGTTCCTTATGGTCTGCTGCCTTTACTAGAACTTCTGAACTCTTTTTCTCTTCTTTTTTTGTTTCCTTTACAATAGATAGCTTTGCTTCCTTCTCTTCAAGCTTATAACTGAAGTAGTCGTAATCACCTTCAAAGAATTCAGGGCCATCGTCACTGAGATAGAGTATCCTGGTAGCCAGGTTCTTTATGAAGTGAGTGTCATGGCTTACAAAGATTACAGTTCCATCGTATGCCTTTATGGCCTCGAGCAGCATCTCCTTTGCGTTGATATCAAGATGGTTCGTAGGTTCATCTAGAAGTAGAAGATTTGCTGGATGAAGCAGAATCTTCATTAGTGAAAGACGGCTCTTTTCTCCACCGCTCAGGACACTTGTCTGCTTGAATACATCGTCATCTTGAAAAAGGAATGAGCCGAGTAGATTTCTCAGCTTTGGTAGATCTTTAGTATCAGCAACTGCTTCAAGCTCCTCAAGGACAGTATAGGAAGGGTTGAGCGAATCTGCATTGTCCTGTGCAAAGTATCCTTTCTTGACTCCAGCACCATCTCTTACAAGGCCTTTGTAATCTTCATCTACGCCAGCTAGGATTCTGAGAAGTGTAGACTTTCCAGCCCCGTTTCTTCCTGTGATGGCAAGGCGCTCCTTCTTCTTTACAAGGAAGCTGAAGTCATTGTAGATGACATTGTCCTTGAAGGCTTTGTAGAGGTTTTCAACAACCATTACATCGTTGCCTGAGTGTGGGGCAGGTGGGAATGAAAAATGGAGCTTTCTCAAATGCTCTGGGATTTCAATTATATCGATCTTCTCAAGTGCCTTGATCCTTGACTGGACCTGCTTGGATTTTGTTGCCTTGTAGCGGAAGCGTTCTATGAACTCTTCAGTCTTTTCAATCTCCTGCTGTTGAAGCTGATATGCCTTTTCTATCTGTTCAATCTCCATCTCTCTTGTTTTGAGATACTGGGTGTAGTTGCCTGCATATCTTGTGAGTTTTCCTCTAAAGAGTTCGTAGACACAGTTTACAGTATCATCAAGGAAGTCCTGGTCATGGCTTACCAGCATTACACCACCGTGGAAGGCCTTGAGATAATTCTTGAGCCATAGTGTGGCTTCGATATCAAGGTAGTTGGTAGGTTCATCCAGAAGCATAATATCAGGGTTCTCAATGAGGATCTTGGAAAGAGCTATTCTCATCTGCCACCCGCCAGAGAAAACATGGCAATGGCGCTGGAAGTCTTTCTCCTTGAAACCAAGACCAGAAAGAATCTGTTCTATTCTAGTTTTTCTCTGGTAATAGCCAGAGTCCTCAAGAACCTCCTGAATCTCATCCATCCTGTTAACAAGATGATGGTAGGTCTCGCCCTCTGAAATGTTTTCAAGCTCGTGCCCGATATTTTCCATCTCTTCTAGAAGAGTCTTGAATCGGTCATAGCCTTCTTCTGCTGCAGCGTATACAGATACATCTGGAAGAACAATGTCCGCCTGTGGCAGGTAGCTTACAAGAATTCCCTTGGTCTTGGAAACCGAAAGGCTGTCAGCTTCCATCAAGCCAGAGACGACTTTCAGAAGAGTTGACTTGCCACAGCCATTGGCTCCAGCAAGGGCAGCCCTTGTGTTGGAGTCCATAGTAAAGCTTACATCTTTAAGTATCTCCCTTTCTGCAAAGGCGAGGGAGGCGCCCTGTATCTGCATTGTGACCATAGATGCGAATTTAACATGCTTTGTAAAAACTCTTCAAGGCAGGTTTTTACTTCACATTTGGTAATATTTGAAGTAATCTGAAAAAGGTGCAAATCTAGGAGTAACGCTTTTGATCTGTTATGTTCTATCTGATACAACATTAGAGAAGTGTCTTAAGACTGTTGAAAGAAATCGTCAGTGGATAGATGCCTGTGAACTCAGGATCGATTTCCTTGATGAGGAGAACAGGCAGAATGCTTCAACCTTTCCTGATATGGTAGATATTCCTGTCATTCTGACTCACAGAAGAAAACAGGATGGTGGCCAGTATACAGGAAGTGAAAAACAAAGAAGAGCAGAACTCCTCAATGCTCTCGAAGGTAATTTTGCCTATGTGGACCTTGAAGAGGATATTAAGAAGAATGAACTCGATATCAAAGCCAGGGAGAGGGGAATCAAAATAATACGCTCCTACCATAACTTCGAGTGCGTTCCTGATGATATCTATGCCAAGGTATACCAGCTCAAAAAGAGAGGTGATGTTGCCAAGGTTGCGGTCACTCCAAAATCAATTCAGGATGTAATAACCCTATTTAACGCAGAATCAGAACTTTCAGGTATCGACAAGATAATAATTGGAATGGGAGAGTTTGGAACACCGACCAGAATTCTCTATAGAAGAACTGGTTCTATTCTCACATTCTGCTCAGAAAATGAAACAGCTCCAGGTCATATTTCTGCTAGAAAGCTCAAGGAGCTCTATCATGCTGATGAGATAAATGATAGGACTGCAATTTATGGAATCATTGGTAATCCTGTATACCATTCAGCTTCCCCTCAGATTCACAATCCAGCATTCAGAGCTATAAAATTCAATGCAGTATATGTCCCATTCCTGGTAGACAGTGTCCGTCACTTCTTCTCTCTGGCAGAGATAATGAAGATGAGGGGTTTTTCTGTCACTATACCTCACAAGATAGAAGTACTTTCATACCTTGGTGATATTACAAGAGAGGTAAAGCAGATCGGTTCCTGCAACACCGTTGTAAGAAAACCAGGTCTCTGGAAGGGAAGCAACACTGACTACTATGGCTTCTTGAATCCAATTGAGAATGATATTGAAGAGGGCAGGATCAGGAGTGCTCTGGTCATAGGTGCTGGTGGTGCAAGCCAGGCAATAATCTGGGCTCTCAGAAATAGAAATGTAAAGGTAACCATCCTTAACAGAACTCTTGAAAAGGCCCAGACAATTGCTAAGAATAATATGTGCAAGGCTGATACTCTCGATAACGCCAACAAGTACAGTGGAAAGGTAGACCTCATTGTCCAGACAACAAGCGTAGGACTAGGCAATGATACAAGCCCAATTCCAGATTTTGAGTTTACTGGCAAGGAAGTCTGCTACGACATTATATATAAGCCAAAAATGACAAAATTCTTGAAGGATGCTCAGGCAAAGGGGTGCAAGCTCCACTTTGGTGATGAGATGCTATTCGAGCAGGGAAAACTTCAGTTTGAGGCATTCACTGGCTACCACTATCCAAAGCAGATACACCCAGAAATCTGAATCAGAAGGTTATCTCACGAACTAGGAATATCTTCGAGATGTCAAGCTCGATCCGTTTCCCATTTTCATCAATAATGATTGCAATATCCTTGTTGTCCACTTTGTTGATGGATTCTATCTTTGCTATATAGTTTTCCTCTTCAAGTGCAAGCGATACAAAGAAGCCTTCCTTTATTGACTGTCTGAGAAGATGAAGCTTCACCTGATATTCAAAACCTGTGGCCTTTCTTCCCTGGTAGAATGGCTGTCCTGGAACAATCTGAGAAGGGTCTATTATACATCCGATATCCAACAGCCTAGTGAAGGATTCCTTCTCTTCCTTTGTCTTCAGCTTGCTTGCAATATCTATTTTAAAAAGATTATCGCTGTAGCTTTTCTTCTTGATGTATTGTCGGTCGAGCAGGGTAGGATAGCTTGCATGCTTGTACTCTTCAAGACGGTCATTTGGAAGCTTTTCGCTGTAGATCGTGATAAGGCCATCTTCTCTTTCTGTCTTTCCGACCATTTCAAGACCAGTGTACATCAGGATTCTTCTCCACTGTTCTTCAGTGCTTCTCTTCATAAGATACCCAGTGTTGGATACCTTCTTTACAATGTGGATGCTCATGAGAGGGTGGGAATCAATCAATCTTGCATTCCTCTCATCAGTTTCAATGTACAGATAGTCGTAAACTCTAACTCTGTCATAGCTTTCATTCCAGTTTCTGAGTCTTTCCTGTATTGCCTCAGGAACTGTTGTGAAGGTGGAAAGATATTCGATTATAGACTCTGCTGTAAGACCTGAATCAAAACCACTTTTTACGCCTTCTCTTGTTAGCGTCCAGGTGGTGTAGGTGTCAACCTTGTCCACAGTCATAAAGCGGGAGAGGATGAAGCTTTCATCTCTCATTGAAGAGGTGAGAGTGTAGTCTGAAGAAAGGACAAAGGTCGATTCTGTACTCTTCTCTCTATTTCCTATGAGAGATAAAAAGAGGAGAGCCTTATCTATCTCTGGGTAGATTACTCTCAATTTATCATTTACTTCTTCTACTCCATAGATATCCTGTGCAAGGAATGCAGATAGGCTCCTTTTATTGAAATTGCCTTCAGAGAAGAGGAGGTATGCAAGTTGAATATCGGAAAAATCCTTTAGGTCTCTCAACTTCTCAGTAGGTTTAACAAAACCACTTTCATTTGACAGGAAGCCACAGTTAAGGCCGGTTCTAATGAATGCGCTAGCAATTAATTCAGCTTTTTCCTTTCCGATTTTTGGGAAGTGGTCTGAAATACCAATAGCTCTCAGATATCTTAAATTATCTTTTCTTGAATTCAGAAGGTTCTCTGCAGAAAGAATGGACGCCATGCCTGCAATGATATCCGTGAGGTTCATGTCGTCTCTTTCAGCTTGTGGCTGTTTGCTTTTTAGGATGGAATTTGAGTAGAGCAGCGAGAGATCGAAGCTCTCATTCTCTTCCCACAGATCATCATCATTCTTGAAAACCAGTAGTCTCATTGAAAGTCTATTGAGATATAGAGATGTCCTTATCTCGGATAGCCCAGAAAAGAATGCTAGCTTCTTTTCATCCATTGCACCAAAGATGTGCAATAGGCTGATGAGTGATGATTCCTCTTCATTGGCACTTCTTACAAGTTTCTCGATCCTTTCTGGTGTCAGAAAGGCTTTTAGTCGCTCTACCAGGCGTGATTTTGTGTAGGGCATCTCTATTTTTCCCAGGTATAGCCTAGAAAGAAATAGAATCTTCTCCAGATCTTGATATTCAAGATAATTTTCAAGTGTCATCACAACTCCTAAAGCTGCAGGTTTTCAACGGTGTAGCTGTATCCCTGCTCGGAAAGGAACTTCTGGCGGTTGAGGGCAA
>JAILRW010000139.1 GCA_024698005.1 Sphaerochaetaceae bacterium
TCCAATGCAGGTCAAGGTACTTCCTGTTTCTGAGAAGACCATCGAATATGCAACAAAGGTATACGATGCACTTCTTGATGAGAATGTCAGAGCAGTACTCGATGACAGATCTGAGAAGATTGGATACAAGATCCGTGAAGCTCAGCAGGAGGACAGAGTTCCTTACATGCTTATCATTGGTGCCAAGGAAGAAGAAGAGGGCACTGTCAGCGTAAGAAACCGCAAGGGTGAAACAACCACAATGAAGGCAGAAGAGTTTGTTGCCTTGGTCAAGAAAGAGATCAAGACAAGAGCTCTCTGATTAAATCGAACTATCAATCTAGGCCTCTATATCGCAGGGTATAGAGGTCTTTTTTATCCCCTTGCTAAAACGTTTTCGATATTTTTTGTTGAATTAATATTTTTTAAAAAAAGTTTAGTAAATTTTAGTAGTTATTTTCTCAATTCGGCTCATAGTATAACTCAACTAAAACGATTTAGTTACCCACTAATCTGGATACCTGGTCTTTTGGTGCACACTTGTTTCCCGACAGGAGGGAGCATATGAAGCATGTAACTATCAAGACCATAGCTAAGGAGATGAACCTTTCGGTATCAGCCATTTCCAAATCTCTAAATAATTATTCCGATATAAATGAAAGCACAAAGGAAGCAGTAGTCGCAAAGGCTCTTGAGCTCGGCTACTCCCCAAATATGATTGCCAGGAATCTGGTGAAAAGTGCTTCCAATTCGATCGGTGTCGTTGTCCGTGACTCTTCAACAATCTATGGAGAGATCCTCAAGCCTCTTTCCCAGGCTGCATTGAATAGAAATCTCACAATTGTAATGGGAGATTCCAACAGAAGCAAAGAGAGACAGTTGAGTCACATCAAGGCCATGATCGAATCAAGAGTAATGGGTCTTGTCATCGCTCCTGTTGATACTGATATCGAAGATATAGAGAAGGCTGTTGCCAACCGATTCCCAATTGTCTACCTCGGAGGTCATGTCACTGACCCAAAAAAGAACTATGTCGCAGTAGATTGTGATAACGGAGTTATCCAGGCTGTCAATTATCTCTATTCGCTAGGACACAGGAATATTGCACTTGTTGCAGATGCCAAGGCCACAGCTTCTACAAGAACAAAGCTGCTTGCATTCAAGCGTGAGATGAAGATAAGAGGACTGGAACCGGACACCTTCATCGACAGAATAGATGATGGAGACCTTATAAGAGCAGGAAAAGATCAGGTTGAGCGAATTCTTTCTTCCAGTAAGCAATTCACAGCAATATTTGCTGTGAAGGATATGCTTGCAGCTGGAATAATGCAGGCTCTAAAGGATAGGAATCTTTCAGTTCCTGAGGATATATCAGTGCTTGGGTATGATGGTGCGGAGGTTTCTAGTTTCCCAATGATAAATCTGACGACTATCGCACAGCCCAAAGCGGAAATTGCAAAACACATTCTGGACATCATTCTCTCTCATCAGGACTCAAATAGATCTCAGGAGCCTAAGCATTATCTAGTCTCTCCTAAGCTCATCGAACGAAGTAGTTGTAAACGGATCGAAGGATCCTTCAAATAAAAAAGGAGGACGTAATTATGAAGAAATTAATTGCGTTAGTTGTTGTATTATCTCTCATGCTCTCTGTTTTTGCTGGTGGCTCTCAGGAGGAGGCTTCCACTCAGGAATCCCCTGTACAGATAGCAATCAAGGAAGCATCCACACTTAATTGGGATGATCTACTTGCCAAGGCAAAGGCCGAAATAGGTGATAACGAGCTTGTCATCTACGGCACCACCTCTCGTGTAAAGGAGAACTCCTTCACCGAGAAGACCGGTATCAAGATCAAGACTGAGCAGCCAGATGATACTCAGATTTATGAGAAGATGCAGGCTGAGGTAGGTAATGGAATCTATGGTGCTGATGTATTTGTAACCACCGATAGCTTCAATCTCGTAAACCTCGCATTTGCAAATGGCTGGGCTGAGAACTATATCCCAGCTGAATACAGCGAAAAGATTGCAGAAGGGGATAAGAATCCTCTCGTAGCTCTCTACTATGGTCGTCTCTTTATCTACAACAACGGTGGTGAGATTCAGAACTATATCAAGAATATCTGGCAGGTAACCGAGCCTGAGTTCAAGGGTATTGAAATGAAGAGCCCTCTCTTGGAGAAGTGTTCTATGAACTTCCTCATCACACTCACAAGCCCAGCATGGCAGGCAAAGCTTGCTGAAGCCTACAAGAGCTACTATGGCAAGGATTGGGTAAATGATGGAACTTATACCAATATCTCTTACGAGTGGATCCACAAGTTCATTCAGAACTGCTCATTCATCAACAAGGATAGTACAATTGCAAAGGACCTTGCAGCAGGTGCAAAGGGCTCAACTGGCTTCTTCGTATTCTCCAAGTTCCGTTCTGTTGACTATTCCAAGCTCTCTGTTGCTGCTATTGAAGGTGTAGAAGGCTTTGGTGGCATGCTCTATCCAATCTACTCAGTCATCGCTGCAAATGCAAAGTATCCATACACAGCATGTCTCTATATCAACTATCTCCTCAGTGAAGAAGGATTCATGAATATCTTTGGTAAGGATATGGGTGCATACTCTTCCAATACTGCCATTGCAATCAGTGAGAAGGCAAAGAGTGTTGGTGATCAGGATCTTGCATTCTGGCTTGACAAGTGTGTTCTTGAAGATAGCGCATACATCCCAACTGTATATGCCCAGGCATATACCAAGATCGCTTCCTGGTGTGCAGGAAAATAATAAAAGAATAGAGGATATCGGCAGCTCTGCCGATATCCCCTGTGATGGGTAATCCCTATGAATGATAGACAGACTCTTTCAAGACCGGAGAAGGTTTTCAATAGGTTACTTGCTTATTTGACCAAGCCCTCAAACGTTATAGTTATCTCATTTCTGATCATCCTGACATCCTGTATCGTCTACCCGCTCTATTCGGTATACAGCGCCTCAATGAAAGTAGGGCAGATGGACAGTATGATGTACAATTCCCTCTTTGGTCTTCATCTGAAGAAGGGTGATATGACCTTCCTGAACTTTTCCATGCTCCTGCTGGGAAAGTACTCTAAGGAGTACAGTACCTCTTTCTTCTGGAATCCTCTTTGGAACAGTATCAGGATGTCGACATACGCCTCTATGATTGCTCTCCTTGTTGGAGGAATCATAGCGTGGCTCATAACAAGAACTGATATAAAGTACAAAAAGTACATTTCATCAGTCTTTGTCTTCCCATACATAATGCCATCCTGGACGCTGGCTCTTGTATGGAAGAACGTCTTTGCAAATTCTCATGTTGGTACTGGTGTTACTGGTATGCTTGAAAGCTTAACTGGAATCTGTGTCCCTTCATGGTTTGTATATGGAATTTTCCCTTGTTCGGTCGTAATGGGTATCCACTATGCACCTTTTGCTTACATCCTGATCGGAGGAATTCTCCGCAATATGGATGCAAACCTTGAAGAGGCAGCAACGATTCTCAAGGCTGACAGGTGGAGAATCATTAGGAAGGTAACCCTTCCAATAGTACTTCCAGCACTTATTTCAACAGTGCTTCTGGTCTTCTCAAGTACAATGGCTTCCTATGCAGTTCCTGTATTTGTAGGTTCTCCTGGAGACTTCTATGTAATGAGTACAATGCTCAGAAGCCTCTACAGCTCCTCCTATTCTGGACAGTCCTATGTAATGACATTGGTACTTGTTCTGATAGGTATTGGAATGCTTGCTCTGAACCAGGCTGTAATTGGAAAGAGAAAGTCCTTTACTACAGTAACTGGTAAGTCAGGTCAGGTATCCTTCATAAGGCTGAAGTGGAATAGGGGCATTTCTCTTGTCATCGTAGTTGTACTCTTCTTCATGGCGATCTTCCCAATTATCTCCTTTGCTCTTGAATCTCTCTGTGAAGTCCAGGGTGATTACTCGACCCTCACCCTCAAGTACTGGCTGAGCCGTGAAGAAATAGGAGGCTTCCATGTAGCAGTTGGAAAGGGTATTCTCTTCAACTCCACAATTCTAGGAGCACTCTGGGGAAGTATAAAGCTTTCCGCAGTGGTCTCTATAGTTGTTGGAACTGCAGGCTTCTTGATCGGCTATGGTGTTTCAAAGAACAGAGGCTCCAAGTTGGCAACTCTTCTTTCGAACGTTGCATTCTTCCCTTATCTCATACCATCAATGGCCTTTGGATCAATCTTCCTTGCAGTGTCAACAAAGCTATTGTTCCTGAGAGGAACCTTCCTGTTGCTTGTTATTGTTGCATCCATCAAGTATCTGCCATTTGCCTCAAGATCAGGTGCAAGTGCAATGATGCAGCTGTCTGGTGAGATAGAGGAGGCTGCAATAATAGTTGGAGCCCCTTGGCATATAAGAATGACGAAGATTCTCTTCCCAATTCAGAAGTCAAGCTTCATCAGTGGTTATCTTCTTCCGTTCGTCTCCTGTATAAGAGAGCTTTCTCTCTTCATCTTGCTCACCTCAAGCGGAACGCTGATCACA
>JAILRW010000140.1 GCA_024698005.1 Sphaerochaetaceae bacterium
TCCAATGCAGGTCAAGGTACTTCCTGTTTCTGAGAAGACCATCGAATATGCAACAAAGGTATACGATGCACTTCTTGATGAGAATGTCAGAGCAGTACTCGATGACAGATCTGAGAAGATTGGATACAAGATCCGTGAAGCCCAGCAGGAGGATAGAGTTCCTTACATGCTTATCATTGGTGTCAAGGAAGAAGAAGAGGGCACTGTCAGCGTAAGAAACCGCAAGGGTGAAACAACCACAATGAAGGCAGAAGAGTTTGTTGCCTTGGTCAAGAAAGAGATCAAGACAAGAGCTCTCTGATTTCAATATCTTTTGTTAGTTAATGGCCTCCATTTCATAGAAGTGGAGGTCCTTTTTTGCTTCAGTAAAGCTAATTTTATTTACAATTACTAAAACGTTTTCGATACAGTGTGTTTAATTAATAATTTTTTAAAAAAGTTTAGTAAATTTTAGTAGTTTATTTTCTTAAAGAGTACATATGATTGCTCAACTAAAACGATTTAGTTACTCAGTTAGACGCTGAATACCTGGTCATTTGGTGCACACTTGTTTCCCAAAGGGAGGGAGCATATGAAGCATGTAACAATAAAGACCATAGCAAAGGAGATGAACCTTTCGGTATCAGCTATTTCCAAAGCTTTAAATAATTATTCCGATATAAATGAAAGTACTAAAGAGGCGATAGTAGCAAAGGCTCTTGAGCTTGGTTACGCCCCAAATATGATTGCCAGGAATCTGGTAAAGAACTCCTCTAATTCTATCGGTATAGTTGTCCGTGATTCCGCAACTATCTATGGTGAGCTTTTGAAACCCCTCTCTGAGGTGGCTCTTGATAGAAACCTGACAATTGTAATGGGAGACTCCAATAGAAGTCTTGAAAGAGAGATGAGTCACGTAAGGGCCATGATCGAATCAAGAGTTATGGGTCTTGTCGTTGTTCCTGTTGGAAAGGACGTTGAAGAGATTGAAAGTGCTGTTGCAAACCGTTTTCCAGTTGTTTATCTCGGTGGCCACGTCACAGATGTAAACAAGAATTTTGTAGCAATAGATAGTGATGATGGTGTAGTTCAGGCCGTTGATTATCTTTACAAGCTTGGCCACAGAAATATCGCCCTGGTTGCAGATGCCAAATCAACAGCTTCGACAAAGATGAAGCTTCTTGCTTTCAAGAGAGAGATGAAGAAGCGGGGTCTTGAACCAAATATCTTTATAGACACACTCGATGATGGAAATCTTAATCGTGCTGGAAGAGCTCAGGTTGAACAGATTTTGTCATCTGGTAAGCCTTTTACTGCAATTTTCGCAGTAAAAGATATGCTTGCAGCCGGTGTCATGCAGGCGCTAAAGGATAATAATCTTTCTGTCCCAGAGGATATCTCGGTAATTGGTTACGATGGAGCAGATGTCTCTTCTTTCCCAATGATAAACCTGACAACAATTGCACAGCCAAAGGCTGAGATTGCAAAGCTCATATTGGATATCATCCTTTCTCATCAGAGAGCAAAGGGTGAAAAGGGGCCAGTTCACTACTTCGTGAAGCCAAATCTCATTGAAAGAAATAGTTGTAAAAGGATCGAAGGATCCATGAAATAAAAAAAGGAGGACGTAATTATGAAGAAATTAATTGCGTTTGTTGTTGTATTATCTCTCATGCTTTCTGTTTTTGCTGGTGGTTCTCAGGAGGAGACCACTGTTCAGGAATCTCCTGTACAGGCTGCAATTAAGGAAGCATCTACACTTGGCTGGGATGATCTTCTTGCTAAGGCAAAGGCTGAAATCGGTGGGAACGAACTTGTCGTCTATGGAACTACCTCACGTGTACAGGAGAAAACCTTCACAGAGAAGACAGGTATCAAGATCAAGACTGAGCAGCCAGATGATACTCAGATCTATGAGAAGATGCAGGCAGAGGTCGGTAATGGAATCTACGGTGCAGATGTCTTCGTAACAACCGATAGCTTCAACCTTGTAAACCTTGCTTTCGCAAATGGCTGGGCTGAGAACTACATTCCTGCAACCTATAGCGATAAGATTGCAGAAGGGGATAAGAATCCTCTCGTAGCTCTCTACTATGGCCGTCTCTTCATCTACAACAACGGTGGTGAGATGAGCAACTATATCAAGAACATCTGGCAGGTAACAGAGCCAGAGTTCAAGGGCATCGAAATGAAGAGCCCTCTTTTGGAGAAGTGTTCCATGAACTTCCTCATCACCCTCACAAGCCCTGCTTGGCAGGAAAAACTTGCAAAAGCTTACAAGAGCTACTATGGCAAGGAGTGGGTAAGTGATGGCACTTACACAAACATCTCCTACGAGTGGATCCACAAGTTCATCCAGAACTGCTCCTTCATCAACAAGGATAGCACAATCGCAAAGGACCTTGCTGCAGGTGCAAAGGGCTCATCAGGCTTCTTCGTATTCTCCAAGTTCCGTTCTGTTGACTACTCCAAGCTCTCTGTTGCCGCTCTTGAAGGTGTAGAAGGCTTTGGCGGTATGCTCTATCCAATCTACTCAGTAGTAGCAGCCAATGCTAAGTATCCTTATGCAGCTTGTCTATATATCAACTATCTCCTTAGCGATGATGGCTTCATGAATATCTTTGGTAAGGACATGGGCGCATACTCTGCAAACACTTCAATTGCAATCAGTGAGAAGGCAAAGAGTGTAGGTGATCAGGATCTCGCATTCTGGCTTGACAAGTGTGTTCTCGAAGACAGCGCTTACATCTCAAGTGTATATGCTCAGGCATACACAAAGATCGCTTCCTGGTGCGCTGGTAAATAATTAAATAAGTAGTGGATATCGGCACTCTGCCGATATCCCTACTGATGGGTAATCCATATGAATAACAGACAGACTCTTTCTAGACCGGAGAAGGTTTTCAATAAGCTCCTTGCCTATTTGACAAAGCCCTCAAACGTTATAGTTATTTCATTTCTCATCATTCTTTCATCCTGTATCATCTATCCTCTCTACTCGGTCTATAGTGCCGCAATGAAAGTGGGACAGATGGATAGCATGATGTACAACTCCCTCTTTGGTCTTCACCTGAAGAAAGGGGATATGACTTTCTTGAACTTCTCAATGCTCATGCTAGGGAAGTACTCCAGAGAGTACTCTACATCCTTCTTCTGGAAACCTCTGTGGAACAGTATCAGGATGTCCACCTATTCCTCTATAATTGCGCTTCTTGTTGGAGGCATCATAGCATGGCTTATCACAAGAACTGATATCAAATACAAAAAATATATTTCATCAGTCTTTGTCTTTCCATACATCATGCCATCTTGGACACTGGCCCTTGTATGGAAGAATGTCTTTGCAAACTCCCATGTTGGCACTGGTATCACCGGTATGCTTGAAAGTTTTACGGGTATCTGTGTTCCTTCGTGGTTCGTATATGGAATATTCCCTTGCTCTGTGGTAATGGGAATACACTACGCGCCTTTCGCTTACATCCTTATCGGAGGGATTCTGAGAAATATGGATGCAAATCTGGAAGAAGCTGCGACAATATTGAAAGCCGACAGATGGAGAATCATAAGGAAGGTAACACTTCCTATAGTACTGCCTGCACTCATTTCTACAGTCCTTCTGGTCTTCTCAAGCACCATGGCTTCCTATGCTGTTCCTGTATTTGTAGGATCTCCTGGAGACTTCTATGTAATGAGTACAATGCTTCGATCTCTCTACAGCTCCTCCTACTCGGGACAGTCCTATGTAATGACACTGGTCCTGGTCCTGATAGGCATTGGAATGCTTGCTCTGAATCAGGCAGTAATTGGAAAGAGAAAGTCCTTTACAACTGTCACTGGTAAATCAGGACAGGTATCCTTCATCAGACTCAAGGGCAACAAGGTAATTTCAATTGTCATAGTAGTTGTGCTCTTCTTTATGGCAATCTTCCCAATTATTTCATTTGCGCTCGAATCCCTCTGTGAGGTACAGGGTGATTACTCTACCTTTACACTCAAGTATTGGCTGAGCCGTGAAGATATTGGAGGCTTCCACGTAGCTGTTGGAAAGGGCATTCTGTTCAACGCAACCATCCTTGGAGCTCTCTGGGGCAGTATCAAGCTGTCAGCAGTTGTTTCCTTGGTTGTTGGAACTGCAGGCTTCCTGATCGGCTATGGTGTATCAAAGAATAGGGGATCAAAATTGGCAACACTACTTTCAAACGTTGCATTCTTCCCTTATCTCATACCTTCGATGGCCTTTGGTTCAATCTTCCTTGCAGTGTCAACAAAGCTATTGTTCCTTAGAGGAACCTTCCTATTGCTTGTCCTAGTTGCTTCAATCAAGTATCTGCCATTTGCTTCCCGTTCGGGAGCAAGTGCAATGATGCAGCTGTCAGGAGAAATAGAGGAGGCTGCAATAATAGTCGGTGCTCCTTGGCATATAAGAATGACGAAGATTCTCTTCCCAATTCAGAAGTCAAGCTTCATCAGTGGTTATCTTCTTCCGTTCGTCTCCTGTATAAGAGAGCTTTCTCTCTTCATCTTGCTCACCTCAAGCGGAACGCTGATCACA
>JAILRW010000048.1 GCA_024698005.1 Sphaerochaetaceae bacterium
AAGAAGGGCAGTTTTGTTCTATACCTTCTTATCTGGTCTACTACAACTACTATGAAAAGGGCAGTTGCAGAGAAATCGATGCCTGCCGTATCGATACCGAATGCTCTTCCTGTGTAGGCACCGATGAAACAGCCAACAATCCAGTAGCAATGATTCAAGAATGCGATGAAGAAATCTGCCCATTTCTCATCGATACCTTCCTCATATTCAACTGAACATAATATGGAGTAGGTCTCATCAGTGAGAGAGAATACCATATAAGGATAGAGGATTCCTCTCTTTTGAAACCTTTCAACAAAGCCTATTCCATAGAATATATGCCTTGCATTGATGAAGATGGTCATAAGAATGAGGGTAGGGATAGAGGCACCAGAAGAGAGTAGAGGGACCATCACGAGCTGCATTGATCCTGCATAGATGAAGAGGGCTGAAAGGAGTGTCCAGAAAATTCCATAACCTGAATCATTCATCAGCATTCCAAAGGCGATGCCGATGAATAGATAGGTAAAGAAGATAGGTATTGTATGCTTAATAGCAAATTTTAGCTCCCTCATTTTAATTATCCTTTTGCTGCGTAGGGATTATATTGAAGGAGTATTTCGTGATACAAGACCTCCTGGCTTGATATGGACAAAATGCTTATTGAATGTCTTTGCCTGAATACTTGAAAACAGGATAGTCTCTTGGTTCAAGTATTGTAGGAGCCACTATTGATTTGTTGTGACTCTCCAGCACTTTCATACGACGTATTTGTTTTCGTACATGTTGTAGTCTTGCTTGAAATCTTCTTCAGAGTTTTTGTAGGCACGCAAGTTCTTATGAATGTTCATGTTGTTCTCAAGAGAGTCTAGAATACAGCCAGAGATGTTGGCGCTGTGGTCTGAGACTCTGCCCAGATCAGTCAGGATGTCAGACCAGACAAATCCAGCAGTGACTGTGCATTCTCCTCTCTGAAGACGCTGGATGTGTCGAGTTCTGAGAGTTTCTCTGATACTGTCGATGACCTCATTGAGAGGCTCTGTCTTTCTTGCTGCTGCAAAGTCTTTCTTTGCAAAGGCATCGAATGAAAGATCGAGAATTTCACTTACTGCTGAATTGAGTTTTCCAAGCTCCTTGAGGGCATCTTCTGTAAATGAGATATCCTTTCTTCTCAGCTCTTCACTGGCTTCTACTAGATTTACTGCATGGTCTGCAATTCTCTCATAGTCGTTTACGAGTTTCATGTAGCTGGTTGCCTTGACACTTTCTTCGTTGCCAAGGTGTACAGATGTGAGTTCTAGCAGGTAGGTACTGATAACATCCTCAAGGTGGTCAGTTTCATTTTCTATCTTCCTGATCTTCTCAGCCTTTTCTTCATCATAGTTTTCTACCATTGTCATACTCTCCTTGAGAGCATCAACTGCAAAGCTTGCCATCTTTTCCAAAACCTGTCTGGTGCGACCGAGAGCAACAGCAGGGCTCTTGAGCAGACGCTTATCAAGCTCTTTTGTGACTTCTGGCTCTTCAGAGTCTGGTATGATGTGGCAGACGAGCTTTTCAAGAAGATCGCTGAATGGGAAGAGTAGGAGGGTGGTTAGCAAGCTTATTACAGAGTGGCATACGGCTATGCCCATCAGGCTTGCTGACTCAGATAGGATTGAAGGCACAAGAACGATCTTGATTATAGAGAAGAGTGTGACCCAGACAGTACCACCAATTATGTTGAAACAGAGGTGGACCAGTGCAGCTCTTCTTGCATTTTTTGTAGCTCCTACAGAGGAGAGCATTGCTGTGATACAGGTACCGATATGCTGTCCTATCAGGATTGGAATTGCGGCTCCATAGGTTACTGCACCTGTTGAGGCAAGGGACTGCAGTATACCTACAGATGCGGAACTGGACTGTATTATTGCTGTAAGTACTGCACCAGCAAGTACACCGAGCACTGGATTTGTGAAGGCTATAAATAGTTGCTGGAACTGAGGAATATCCTTGAGACCTGAAACTGCACCGGACATTGTCTGCATGCCGAACATGAGTGTTGTGAATCCCAGTAGAATTATTCCTGTATCTTTACTTTTGCTCTTCTTTGATGACATCAGAAGGAAGATGCCGATAAGGGCTAGAATAGGAGTGAATGAGGACGGTTTTAGCAAACTTACAAATATGTTGCTGCTATCAATTCCAGACAAGCTCAGGATCCAGGCTGTTACTGTGGTTCCGATGTTCGCACCCATGATTACGTTGATTGACTGCTTCAGCGTCATAAGGCCAGAGTTTACAAAGCCAACAACCATTACTGTGGTTGCAGAGGAGCTCTGGATTATAGCAGTGACACCCACGCCTGTTAAAAGACCTGCCAGCTTGTTCGTAGTCATACGACCAAGCAGGTCCTTGAGCTTGTTTCCAGCTCTTCTTTCGAGTGCCTGGCCCATTATTGTCATACCAAAAAGGAAGAGACAGAGACCGCCGACCATGTTTAAAATATCAAAAATATCCATTGCTAGTTTCTCTTTCTGGAGAACTAGATATCAAGAGAATATCAAATGTGTTATTGGGTTTTGTAAAATCTATGTAAAGACTATGTAGGTTGAGTGGGTAATATGATTATGAATTCAGAGCCTTTTCCCACCTCACTTACGACTTTGAACGATCCTCTATGCACAAGCACAGCGTGCTTTGTGATAGAAAGTCCAAGTCCTGTGCCTCCGACCTCTTTACTTCTGCTCTTATCTACTCGATAGAAGCGTTCAAAGACTCTTTCTTGACTCTCTTTTGGAATTCCTATTCCTGTATCCTTTACGCTCAGTGTCGTCCTGTCCTTATCCTGAGAGACCTTAACAAAGACACTTCCTCCCTTGTGGTTGTACTTGATTGCGTTGTCACAGAGGTTGTAGACGATAGAGTGAAGGAGCTCAGGGTAGGCGACCATAGGGGCTTTTGTGCCTGATAGTTCAAGGTTTACATCAAGCTCTGATGCAGTGCTCTGTAAGCTGTCGATAGCATTTTCTGCTATGCGATAGAGGTCACAGCTTTCAAGTGTCCTGTTGTCCTCTCCACTGTCTAGCTTGGTGAGGTTGATGATATCCTCGACAAGCGAAGTCAACCGAGAGGACTCTTCTCTGATTTTACGAGCAAATGGCCTGATATCTTCAGCTCTTACCAGCCCATTCTCAAGAAGCTCTGCATAGCCTGATATTGCATGAAGTGGACTCTTCAATTCATGGGAGACGTTCGCTGTGAACTCCTGCCTGATCAAGGCAGTCTGCTCAATCTGTTCCTGATCCCTTTTTAACTGTATCTTCTGTGCAGAAATATGTCTTAACAGTGGCTCTATCTCCTTGTAGTCTTTCTTGCCATAGTAGCTTTCCGGGTTTTCAAGGTCTATTTCATTGATTGGTTTTGTGATGTTCTTGGCAAGTCTGGATGCTAGAACGAAGGAAAGGAACAGTGCAATGAATATTACAATGACTATTGGTTGTGCAAAGCCGAGCACTAGAGTCCAGACTGCCGCCTGTACTATAGAGAGTCTCAGAATTGAACCATCTGGTAGTTTCTTTGCTGAATAGAACTGTCTGTGTGCCAGGGTATTGGAGTATCTATCAGATTCCCCATAACCATTTTTTATGGCCAGCTTTACTTCTTCTCTTTCAAGATGGTTTCCAAGCTTTTCAGAATCGACCTCATTGTCATACAGAACATTTCCATCATGGTCTATCCACGTGATTCTATAGTTGGATGTATTGAGTTCATCGAAAAAAGCCTTTCCTGAAATGGCTACACCCTGGGCAGCCAATTCAGTTTCATTCCTGAGAAGGTTCTTCTGAAAGAGTGTGAAGTAGCTGTATGAGATTGTCATTATAAAAAAGAGGGAAGCGAGGAATACCAATATGGCAACAGTCCAGATTGCTCTGAGTATCTTACTGTTCATCGCTCTTCTCCAATTTATAGCCTACGCCTCTGACAGTTTGTATGAGCTCACCAGCATTCTCAAGTTTTGTCCTCAATGTCCCGATATGGACATCAACGGTTCGTGTTTCGCCAATGAAGTCCATTCCCCATACTGTTGAAAGGATATTATCTCTAGTGAAAACATGACTTGGATTTTCCATGAACAGCTTCAATAGCTCATACTCCTTAAGCGTGAGAGAGACAGGATTGGCATCGACAGTCACTGTATGCTTTCCTTCGTCGAGCAGAATGTTCTCGAATCTTAGTGTCAGCTTCTTGCTGTTTCCACTTCTTCTAAGTACTGCTTTGATACGGGAGACCATCTCCATCATCCCAAATGGTTTTACAAGGTAGTCATCAGCACCGGAGTCGAGGGCTATCACCTTGTCATACTCGCTTCCTTTTGCAGTTGCCATGATCACAGGGATATCGGCTGTTTCAGAGTTCTGTCTCAATTTAGAGAGGATAGTGAGGCCATCCTCACCGGGGAGCATGACATCTAAAATTATCAATTCAGGAATCTCTTTTTTCAGATTCAAATAGAAATCTTCATCGTTTTCAAATCCACAGGCCTCGAAGCCAGAGGCTTTGAGAGTGTATACCATAAGATCTCTGATTGAATTGTCATCCTCTACAACGTGGATCATTCTAGACTCCTTGATTTGTTATAAAAAACTATAAAAAAGGATAATAAACTGTGTAAACACAGAAAAGTAAAATCTAGGTAAAGTGTAGGGGATGAAAAAAGAGCAGCTACTATTCTGTAGCCGCTCTAAAAGGTTTACTCAACCTTTACGAACATGTCCTTTCCAACACCACAAATTGGGCATACCCAATCATCTGGAATATCTTCAAAGGCTGTTCCTGGAGCGATTCCACCATCTGGATCGCCAACTTCTGGGTCATAGATGTAACCACATGGTTCACATTCATACTTGCTCATAATGATCTCCTATGTTGCTAGAATATGATAATAATACAAGGTTTTTTCAGAATATAACAAACAAATCATTATATTTCTGTAAAAAATTGATTTATGATTAATTTAAATAGTTAACACATTTTGGAGGATGGTATGCTCAAATTTCTCGCAAAGGTATATTCTGCATTTATTGGATTATTTGCTGTTCTGTTCATGATAATTGGTGGCCTTATTGGTTATTTCTGTGCACCTCTCATTCTTGAAACATTGGCAAACGAGGGAATCAACTTCCCACTCAGCATTCTTGTTGCTAGGATTTTCTTCTGTATCTTGTCTGTCTTTGGTGCATTCATCCTTGATGTTTTTTGCTTTGGATACATTGCACAGTTAGTTGAGATTAAGAAGAACACTGAAGTAATCAGAGAAAAACTCGATCTGATGCCTTAACTAACAACACATATTTCTGAGATGTTGAAAGAGCCATAACCATGTGGCTCTTTCAATTTTTTTGCCCTATAAATGTAAATAATATTTGACTTATATAAGTTTTTATTCGTATTAAAATAAGAGTAATTTATTGAACAAATTTTCTTTAAAAATAATCAATTTTTTAGATTGACAGAAGGAAATATCAGACCTTAATATAGCGTTAAACAGCCTTGAGGCACACTATATTTTGTGCTTTTGGGTTTTTAGATAGTAAATATAACGATTGTTGCACACACCTTTGTTTTCTTAGGACATTCGTTTTCATTCTGCTATAGAGAGTTACTATCTTACTGACTAGAAATTATATTACGAAGGAGCGGAGGCCGAAAATGTATAAGGTAGTAAAAAGAAATGGGGATATCGTTGCATTTGACATCAAGAAGATTGAGAGTGCTATTCTCAGAGCCTTTGTTGCAACTAACAAAAATTACAATGACGATGTAATCCAGATGCTTGCACTCAGAGCAAGTTCACGCTTTGCTGACAAGGTAAAGGACGACAAGATTACAATTGAAGATATCCAGGACAGTGTTGAAACTGTTCTTGCCCAGACTGGTTATGAGGATGTTGCCAAGGCATACATTCTCTACAGAAAGCAGCATGAGAAGGTAAGACTTGCAAGCAAGACTCTTGTCGACTACAAGAAGATCATTAATAGTTATCTTGGAGCTCAGGACTGGAGAGTCAAGGAGAATAGTACAGTAAACTATTCCATTGGTGGTCTCATCCTTTCCAACAGTGGCGCTGTTACTGCAAACTACTGGCTTTCGGAAATCTATGACGACGAGATTGGAGAAGCTCACAGATCTGCAGCTATGCACCTTCATGACCTCTCTATGCTTTCAGGCTACTGTGCCGGTTGGTCTCTCAAGCAGCTTATCAAGGAAGGTCTTGGTGGCGTAGAAGGCAAGATCTCATCTTCCCCAGCAAAGCACCTTTCAACTCTCTGTAACCAGATGGTAAACTTCATCGGTATCATGCAGAATGAATGGGCTGGCGCTCAGGCATTTTCCAGCTTCGATACTTACCTTGCTGCTTTCGTAAAGGCTGATAATCTTTCTTACAGAGAAGTCAAGCAGTGCATTGAGTCCTTCGTCTTTGGTGTAAACACACCATCTAGATGGGGTACTCAGGCTCCATTCTCCAACATCACACTCGACTGGACAGTTCCTGAAGATCTCAAGAACCTTCCTGCAATTGTTGGTGGTAAGGAAATGGACTTCACATATGCTGATTGTAAGAAGGAGATGGACATGGTCAACAAGGCATTCCTTGAGATCATGATCGATGGTGATGCCAACGGAAGAGGCTTCCAGTACCCAATCCCAACCTATTCTCTCACAAAGGACTTCGACTGGTCCGATACTGAGAACAACAGACTTCTTTTCGAGATGACCAGCAAGTATGGAACTCCATACTTCTCCAACTACATCGGCAATACCGAGATGCAGCCTTCTGATGTTAGAAGTATGTGTTGCCGTCTCCGCCTCGACCTCAGAGAACTCAGAAAGAAGAGTGGTGGTTTCTTCGGTAGTGGTGAGTCCACCGGTTCTATCGGTGTTGTAACCCTCAACATGCCAAGAATCGCTTACCTTGCAACAGATGAAGCTGACTTCTACAAGAGACTTGATGCTTTGATGGATATTGCTGCAAGAAGTTTGAAGGTCAAGAGAGAGGTAGTCACAAAGTATCTTGAGAATGGTCTCTATCCATATACAAAGAGATACCTCGGTACCTTCAACAACCACTTCTCCACAATCGGTCTTGTTGGTATGAATGAAACCTGTCTCAACGCTAAGTGGATCGGAAAGGATCTTACTAACAAGGAAGCTCAGAAGTTCTCTGGTGAGGTCCTTGACCACATGAGAGAGAAGCTCTCTGACTATCAGGAGAAGTACGGTGACCTCTATAACCTTGAGGCAACTCCAGCAGAATCCACTGCATATCGTCTTGCTAAGCACGATAAGGAACGCTATCCAGATATCATCACAGCTGGTACTGAGGAATCTCCTTACTACACCAACTCATCCAACCTCCCAGTTGGTTTTACAGATGATATCTTCGAGGCTATGGATATCCAGGATCCTCTCCAGACCAAGTACACCTCCGGAACAGTATTCCACGTATTCCTTGGCCAGAAGGTTTCTGACTGGAAGAGCACTAGAAACATCGTAAGAAAGATTGCTGAGAACCACGAACTTCCTTACTTCACAATGAGCCCAACCTATTCCATCTGTCGTGAACATGGTTATATCACTGGTGAAGTATGGCAGTGCCCAATCTGTCACAAACCAACAGAGGTCTACTCAAGAATTACTGGCTACTACAGACCAATCAAGAACTGGAATGTTGGTAAGACCCAGGAATTCAAGGATAGAAAGGAGTACAAGCCATCCGTTCCAGAAAATGGAAAGGCAAGTGCAGGTAATGGTGAGATCATGCTGTTTACTACCAAGAGCTGTCCTAACTGCCCAATCGCAAAGAAGAACCTCGCTAACTTCGGTATCGAGTACACTCTTGTAGACGCTGAGGAGAATCCAGAGCTCGCTGCAGAGTATGGCATCATGAGTGTTCCAACTCTCGTTGCTGGAGACACAATCGCAACAGGCGTAAGCCAGATCATCGGCTGGGCTCGCGAGAATGGTAAGAGAGCATGAACTTTTCAGGTTTCCAGAAAAGTGACCTGTTGAATTTCCCAGGAAAGGTTGCATCCACAGTATTCACCTATGGATGCAACTTTCGCTGTCCATACTGCCACAACTACGGCTTCGTAGTAGGGGGCCAGCAGGAGAGCTACCCAGAGGTGCTCATCCTCAACTACCTTGAAAAGAGGAAGGATATGTTGGAGGCTGTTGCCATCTCAGGTGGCGAGCCAACACTCTATGACAAGGAGCTTCCTCCTTTTATGAGAAAGGTCAAGGAGATGGGGCTTCTTGTAAAGATGGACACAAATGGAAGCAGACCTGAGGTTCTAAAGGCAATGCTTGATGAAAAGTTGCTAGACTACGTTGCGATGGACATCAAGACCTCTTTAGATAAATATTCAATGTTCGGCTACAGCGAGGTTGAGAATATCGAGAAGTCGATCGAGATACTTAAAAACTCCGGTATAGACTTTGAGTTCAGGACAACCTGTCCAAAGAGCATTGTCAGTGAGGATGACCTGGTTGAAATCAACAAGCTGGTTGGTTCATCCAAGTGGTATCTTCAGATGTTCAACCCGCGCTACACGCTCGATGAAGCCTTCCATGAGGAGAGCTCGTACTCGGAAGAGGAGCTTCAGGAGCTTATAAAGAAGCATTCGCTGAATGTAACAGGCATTAGATAGGAAAAGAGGACTGAGATAAAATTTCAGTCCTCTCTATTTATTATCAGGAAAGAGCCTTTTTGATGTTATCAAGTACCTTCTTGCTCATCAAATCGTAGGCCTGTTCTGTCATTCCTGCAGAGGCATCTGGGCAGATAACATTTATCTTGTCCTTTATTTCCTCATAGATTTCACCAATTGCTCCGCTTGTATCGGCACAGAGGATATTCCTGTCGTCCTCTACCCACTTCTTTAAAAGAGCAAGCTCTGCAGCTGGACCAATTGAAGTGTTGATCATGATCTTTCCATTTCCCAGCGCTTTGAACTGTGCTTCATGGAGCAGGATTACATTCTTGTTGAGGCAGGTTATTACAACATCTGCCCAGGAGAGAAGCTCATCAAGCGATGTGAAGTGCATGCCTTCTTTCTCTCTGTCCTCCTTCTTTGAGCGTGCAAAGTATCTTATCTCAGAGCCAAGGTGCTTGAGTGCTTGGGCTGTCATCTGGCCACTGGTACCAAAACCGACAAAGCCAACCTTGAGACCAGTGAGCTCTAAAGAATGATTCTTCCACATTGGATAATCGTAACCATGCAAGATTCTTACAAGCTGATAGATCACATACTCTGTGACACCGTGGTCACCGTAATCCCTGATTCCATACACTGTGATCCCATGGCTTTCTGCAAATGCAATGTCGACATTGGCACTCTCTTTTGAGTAGAGAGAGCAGCACATCCCGACATATTTCAAATTTGGACACTTTGAAAGCACAGAAGAAGGAATCAGGGGAAGAGTCCTGACAAGTACAGCATCTGCATCGCCAATCCTCTTTACAAGTTCAGATTCATTTTCAGGAAGAGTGTCAAACCTGACAATCTCATCTGCATAGTTTTCAAGCTCCTTTTCAGCCCAGCTTTGAAGACCTACAGGTGCAACCTCGACAAGCTTTCTGAATTTTTTCATCACGCCTCCTTAGAAGAATTGGATAGGGGAAACAAGGTTTCTCATAAGAGCAACTACTGACCAAGCAGCGATATCGCTGTTAGCTGAGTATACATCACAGACAGCCTTCAAACCCTCTGTCTCTACACTTACACAGTGGTCATCTCCAATGAATTTTGGCACAGATGTAATTGTAGCACTTGCCTTATCTGGACCTATCGTTGCGAGTGCACTTGCAACTGCGACATTAACCTTGGTTGGAAGTAGGGAGATTGCTTCTGCTGTTGTTCCGCTGAAGACTGTTGCTTCCTTGATTTTAAGCTCCTCCTTATAAAGAGGGGTTCTCTCGAGGGATGCAGGACCTTTGTGAGTATGAATTCCTGCTGTTATCTCCTTTTCATTAACTGAGGCCATGAGAGCAATTGTGTTGAGAACATCAAAGCCTCCTACAGCACCATTTGGCAAGATTACTCTTGCTCCGCTTGCATTGCATTCTTCAACAACTTTGTTATAGAAGTCTTTATCTGCAAAAGCACCGATTGAAAGAGGGATGAGAGAAGTTCCCTTTTTGAGTGCTTTGAGGGAAGCTTCCTTGAATAGAGTGATCGAAGCTGTCTCTATGAGATAGTCTGCAGAGAGGTCGATGAGCTCATCAAGAGTACTGGCTGCCTTGGCTTCTGTTCCCTCTATCAGCTTTTCTGCATCTTGCTTCTTTTTTGAATAAGCACCGATGAGCTTATAGCCCTCAAGTAGACCTTTTTTGTAGGCATCTGCAACGATCGATCCAAGATGACCACAACCCATAATTACGAAAGTCTTCATTTTAAAACTCCAGTTTTATGATGATAGATTAAATATGCCACTTAATTTGATTTGATTGAACCCCGTAATACTTTACCAAATTCCTATTAGATTACTAGAATTAGGCATGAGTGTATTTCAGAATTTCTGTAAGCCTGAAGGCTTTTTGGGGAAGATTGTTGTTTGTACCATGAACAGTGGCCATGATAAATTGGCCAAGTGGGGTTTTAGTCATATAGTACCAGCCACTGATGCTGTAGTACTTGATGTAGGATGTGGTGGTGGGGCTAATGTAGCACGCTGGCTTTCCCTCTGTCCTAAAGGAAAAGTTATTGGAGTTGATTATTCTGATGTTGCGGTTGATAAATCGAAGAGTCTCAATAAGAAGGCCATAGGGGATGGAGTCTGTGAGATAATGAATGCCAATGTTGCTGACCTGCCTTTTGAGGAGGGCACCTTCGACTATGTATCTGCTTGCGAGACTATATACTTTTGGCCAGGGCTCGAGAAGTGCTTCAAAGAAGTTGCAAGAGTGATGAAGAAGGGTGGATCCTTCCTCATTGTGGTCGAGGACGATGGCGAAGACAGAAATCACACCGATTGGTCATCCAAGATAGAGGGAATGAAGGTCTACACTGAAGCTGATGTAACAAGTGCACTTGAAAAGGCAGGTCTTATAAAAACTTCATCAGACCACAATGAAAAACATTGGATGAGTATTGTCGCTATCAAAGCATGAGGTCGTTGGCAACTGGTGAATAGAAGAGGGCCTTGGCTTCTTCGAATTCCTTAGTCTGTCCTAGAATCCACATGGTCTTTGCAACTGCAGCCTCACTTGTCATATCGTAGGCCTCAAGAACCTTGAGCTGGCTCTTGATCTTGTGGCCAACCTGATAGACTTCCATGTGGCTTCCATCGTATGCAACCTGCGTTGTCATCACGATGAGCTTACCTTTCTTCACAGCTTCTGCGATTATATCGTAGAAGTCGGAATACTCAGGCAGGCCACCTACACCGAAGCTTTCGACAATTATTCCATCATAGTGGTCAAGGATAAATCTAAGCACATGCTCATCCATTCCTGGAACGAGCTTTAGAAGACCAACATTTGCATCAAGCTCATCATAGAATTTAACTGGTTTTGTTGGAACCTGTGGGATATACCAGACAACCTTGCCACTCTGTACCTTTGCAACCTCTGGGTAGTTCATGGACTTGAAGGCGGCAAACTGCTGGGTGTAGTTCTTTCTCGCTCTTGTACCGACAATTACAGACCCGGAGAAGACGATCAGGATTCCATGGCTCTTGTCATTTACTGCACACAGGAAAGAGTCGATAAGATTTCTACCTGCATCGGAATTCTCTTCGCTGATTGGAATCTGGGCACCAGTCAGGACAATAGGCTTCATACTGTCCTGGATAAGGTATGAAAGGCCTGCAGCTGTGTATGCCATGGTGTCTGTTCCATGAGTGACAACGAAGGCATCGTATTTTATGTAGTTGTCCTTGATACAGTTTGCAATCGTGATCCAATCGGATGGACGTATGTTGGTAGAGTCCATATTCAGAACCTGGATGCAATCTACTGTACAGAATTTATATATTTCTGGAACGTTGTTGAGTATATCCGTTGATGTAAGTGCGGGTACAAGACCATCACAGGTTGGGCGTGATGCAATTGTTCCACCAGTTCCGATAAGCAATATCTTCTTCATGGATGGGAATATTACATCAAAGCGAGTTTTATGTCTTTCAAAAATCTTATCGATTTCAGAAAAGAAAAAGGAAGAATACCTCTTAATAATATATAAGATAGAGGATTTTCTATTTTTGCAACATTTTGCAACAAATTTCTTTTCAAATGATATTTATGCGTGTACAATTCACTTACGAACAAAGGTGTATACCTTGGAGGGAATATATGGATTATGCTGCAATTAAGAAGGCTGCTGAGGCATATGGCCCAGCAATGACAAAGTTCCTCAGGGACATGATTGCTATCCCATCAGAAAGCTGTGAGGAGAAGGGTGTTGTCCATCGCATCAAGGAAGAGATGGAAAAACTCGGTTACGACAAGGTCGAAATCGATGGACTTGGAAATGTAATTGGTTGGATGGGTAGTGGTGACAAGATCATCGCAATCGATTCACATATTGATACAGTAGGTATCGGAAATATAAAGAACTGGACTAATGATCCATATAAAGGATACGAAGACGAGAAGGTCATCTATGGACGTGGTGGTTCTGACCAGGAAGGCGGTATGGCCTCTGCAACCTACGGTACGAAGATCATGAAGGATCTTGGTCTCATTCCAGAGGGATACAAGATTATGGTCGTGGGTTCCGTTCAGGAAGAGGACTGCGATGGCATGTGCTGGCAGTACATCTACAACGTAGATAAGATCGTTCCGGAATTTGTAATATCCACAGAGCCAACTGACGGCGGTATCTATCGCGGTCACAGAGGCAGAATGGAGATCAGAGTTGATGTAAAGGGCGTCAGCTGCCACGGATCTGCACCTGAAAGAGGTGATAATGCTATCTATAAGATGGCTGATATCCTCCAGGATGTAAGAGCACTGAATGAGAATCCAGCAGATGATAGCGTAGAGATCAAGGGGCTTGTGAAGATGCTTGATCCAAAGTTCAACCCAGATCATTACGAGGATGCAAGGTTCCTTGGTAGAGGTACATGTACCACGAGCCAGATCTACTTTACATCCCCATCTAGATGTGCAGTAGCAGACTCTTGTTCTATCTCAATCGATAGAAGAATGACCGCAGGCGAAACCTACAAGTCCTGTCTGAAGGAGATCGAGGATCTTCCTGCAGTAAAGAAGTATGGCAAGGATGTAAAGGTTAGCATGTACTGGTATGACAGACCATCTTGGACTGGTGAGGTCTACAAGACAGAAGCATTCTTCCCAACCTGGATCAACAAGGATTCTGCTCCACACGTCAAAGCTCTCGTAGATGCACACCATGCTCTATGGGGTGAGAAGAGACTCTATGCAGACGAGACTGCTAAGTCAAAGAGAGAGGGAAGACCACTGACCGATAAGTGGACATTCTCCACTAACGGTGTTTCCATCCAGGGAAGATACGGAATTCCTTGTGTTGGTTTCGGTCCTGGCGCTGAGTCACAGGCACATGCACCAAACGAGATCACCTGGAAGCAGGACCTCGTAGTATGTGCAGCTCTCTATGCAGCAGTCCCAATGCTCTACAAGCCTGGTGACAAGAAGGAAAGTGTCACTGAGTTCAGACAGGAGCTTACAGGTAACGATATAAAGTAAAAACAAAAGGAGTCGTTATTCTCGGAACCCCAAGTGTTGGTAATCAATATTTGGGGTTCTTTATTTCTTTTATTTACTTTAAATATTCTTTAATCTTTGTTTCTTTCTAATCTTAAGTGTATATGCTATACTGCAATTCAAAGGAGCAACAAACAATGGCAGATCTTAAGACAACATATATGGGCCTTACACTCAAGAACCCAATAGTAGTAGCATCTGGTCCTCTTACCGCTAGTATTGAGAACCTTGTAAAATGTGAAAAGGCTGGTGCTGGCGCAGTCGTCCTCAAGTCTATCTTCGAAGAGCAGATTAATTCTGATGCTCTCGCAGAGACAGCAAAGCACACAGAATTCCTTGATTTCGCTGATTATCAGGAAGTCGCTCATAATATTGC
>JAILRW010000164.1 GCA_024698005.1 Sphaerochaetaceae bacterium
AATTCCAGATCTTAGTATCAAGCAGGAGGATGGAAAGCTCGTTCTTAGAATGAACGACTCTACTCTTCCTGTACTCAGCATAGATGCTGAATACAAGAAGATGGCCGAAGAGTACACAAAGGCCAAGAGCAAGGACGAAAAAGAAGCAGCTAGCTATCTTAAGACTCAGATTTCCAGTGGTGAAAACCTTATCAATCAACTGGATATGAGAAGGACTACCCTCGAGAAGGTAGGCAGGGTACTCCTTCAGCGCCAAAAAGGGTTCTTCCTATTTGGTAAAGAGTCGCTCAGGCCTCTTACACTTCAGGATGTCGCTACTGAAATAGGAGTGCATGCAACCACAGTAAGTAGAATCACTACAAGTAAATACATAGATACAGATTTTGGGATAATTCCATTGAAGAACCTCTTCTCATCTGCAGTGGACAACTCTATCGGAGAAGACTACTCGAAGACAGCTGTCAAGGAGCTAGTCAGGAAGATAATCGAAGAGAACACTACAGGAAAGAAGCTCTCTGATCAGAAGATAAGCGACATGCTGAAAGATAAGGGAATCTCCTGTGCCAGAAGGACTGTAAGCAAGTACAGAGCCGAGCTCGGGCTCGACTCCTCATTTGAACGTTAAATAGATAGTTTTCTCATCACATACCCAATTGAAATGGCTGAAAGTAGAAATGTGAGAATATCTGATACTGGCATCGAATAGAGAACTCCATCTAGTTCGAAGAACTGTGGTAGGAGTAGTGCAAAGCCCACGCCGAAGATTACCTCTCTTACCATCGACAGCGTAGTTGCCAGAATCGCGTTTCCCATAGCCTGCAAGTAGATGAAAGTTGCCTTGTTAACACAGGAGGGAATGATCATGGAAAGGTATATCCTGAAAGCCTTGATAGCAAAGCTCGTGTAGTAGACAGATTCATTTGCAGAACCAAAGAGTCTGATGAGGTGGGTAGGAAAGAACTCTACGATAATAAAAGCAACAATACCAACAAAAGATTCAAAGAGTAGAAGTAGCTTGAAAAGCTCCTTTACCCTATCCTTCCTTCCCGCTCCTAGGTTAAAGCCAACTACAGGGATACAACCAGCAGCCATACCTACAACGATTGAGATTACAATCTGGAAAAATTTCATGACTATACCAACAACGGCCATAGGGATCTGACTGAGTTCGGGATCAGAGAAGATAGGATCCCTTGCTCCATGTACTCTTATCATATTGTTTATCGCTGCCATGGCAGCAACCAGTGACAACTGAGAAAGCAGAGAGCAGATGCCAAGAGGAATGTACTTTGAAACAATTCCTCCTCTTATCAAGAAGTCGCTCCTCTTGAGCTTGAAGCTCTTCAGGTTAAAAAGATACCAAAGCGCAAGAAGCGCAGTGACAGCCTGACCAATTACAGTCGCCAGGGCTGCCCCCATCATTCCCCACCTGAAGAGAAAGATGAATACTGGATCCAGTACTATGTTTATAAGCGCCCCTAAAAGTGTAGAGACCATAGCAAACTTGGGACTCTTATCTGAACGTATTATAGGGTTCATAGCTTGACCGAATATATAGAAAGGCAGGCCAATTGTAATGTAGAAGAAGTATTCACGGCTTAGGCTTTCTGTTTCAGAGTTGACCTTGCCCCCAAACAGTGTAATTAGTTCATTAGCAAAGACAAGATAGAGTACAACAATAACTAGAGAAGAAAGCAGCGCAAGTGTAACAGCAGAGCCCATGCTCTTTCTGGCCCTCTCCTCATCTTTGGAGCCAAGTGAAAGTGAGATGTAGGCGCAGGCTCCATCTCCAATCATTACAGCTACAGCAAGAGCAACAACAGTGAGTGGGAACACTACTGTGTTTGCCGCATTTCCATAGGAACCGAGGTAGCTTGCATTGGCTATAAATAGCTGGTCTACAATGTTATAGAGCGCTGCAACAAGAAGTCCTGTTATGCAAGGAAGTGAATAGTGTTTCATCAACGATGGTATGCTTGCAGTTAGTAAATAATTATCCATCAATCCTCCAGAAAATAAAAAAGAAGTGTGTCTTCCAAGCCGGATTTACGCCAAGGGCAACACACTTCTTCTGTAGGTTAAAAAAATGAAAAACGCTAAAATTAACGTCCTTGCTAAAATAGAAAAAAGAACGAAAATTTGCAAGCAATAAAAATTAAGTTTTTACTTGAATTCGAAAGTAAGAACAGAGCAATTAGGCACTCCAAATGCAGCATACTCTTCGTTGCTCATATCCTCAAAGTAGGACTTTATAACTCTGGCAATCCCATTGTGGGCAACCAGGATATATGTATGATCACTATCCTTCCTGCAGTCATCTAGGAGATTGTATATTCGCTGTGCAAGGCGAAGCATGCTCTCCCCTGAGCCATAGGAGGAAATGAAGTTGGTCTTGTCCTTCTCAAACTCTGGATTCTTTCTTGGACTTGTGCCCTCCCAGTGACCAAAATTCTGCTCTTTCAGCCTCTCCTCAATCTTCATTGGGATTCCTGTTATCTCAGAAATATGTCTTGCTGTCTCACTTGCTCTCAAGAGAGGAGAAGAAAGGATATAATCAGCCTTCAGACCAAGTTCCAATATCTTCTCACCTGTCTCGATGGCCATCTCATGGCCCTTGGCTGTCAGAGGGATATCGGTAGCTCCACAGATCCTATCCAGGACATTCCACTCACTCTCTCCATGTCTTACGAAATAAATTTTACTCATAGTAGAGATTATTCCATTATTTCATGTAAATTCCTATACTAATTTACATGACCAAGAAAAGACCACTTGCAACACATAAACCCTACTCTAGATTGAATGATATACCAAAGGGCTCAGCCCCAGAGACGATAATCCCAGGCTGTCTTGTACTGGAAGGCGGTGCCTTCAGAGGCCTCTACACCCAAGGCCTCCTTGATGCCTGGATGGAAGAGGGATTGAATTTTCAATGCACCATAGGAGTCAGTGCAGGCGCACTTGCAGGGCTCAACTATGTAGCAGGACAGATCGGAAGATCTGCTAGAGCCAACCTATCGTCCAGACACAACAGAGACTATATCGGGGCAGGTGCAGTTGTAAAGAGCCACAGTCTTATCAGACTCGATTTCCTTCTTAAGGACTACAACAACATAGAGCGTCTGGACCATCTTCGTTTCCTCTCTCCCGACCGCCGTTATGTTGCAGTTGCTACCAACTGCCTGACAGGAGAACCATCCTTTCTTGAAAGGAGCAACTGCATGTCGCTAATCGATGCAATGAAGGCATCTGCCTCCATGCCATACGTAACACCAATGGTCGATGTCGATGGCACTCCCCACTTGGATGGAGGAGTTTCAGACCCTATTCCCTACACCTGGGCAATTGAACAAGGATATGGGAAGATTATAGTTGTAAAGACAAGAGATCGAAGTTTCAGAAAGCCTATTCAGGAAAAGAAACACAAGTTAGGAATCTATCGCCATTACCCCGCTTTTGAGAGTGCTCTATCCAACATGAGTGAAAACTACAACAAGCAGATGGATGAACTTGAAAAACTGGAAAAGGAAGGGAAACTTTTGCTCATTGCGCCAAAGAAACCAGTAAATGTAAGTAGAGTCGAACCAGATGTCGAGAAGCTTGGCAAGCTCTACTGGGAGGGGTATCAGGAAGGAAAGGATTACATTGAAGAGGTCAGAAAATATATCGAGTCTTAATTTCCTTTATGTTTGTACTTTTAGGCTGTATAATTCAGTTAATAAGACCAAAGACTAAGGAGGTAACTTATGGAACTCAAGGTTAGAGGCATCAACTACACACCAAGCCAGGAAACTCTGGACTTCATCGACAAGAAGCTCAAGAAGCTTGCATTTGCAGACGAGTATCTTCAGAATCTGGACATTGCGATCACAAGGGAAACCAAGCACATCGGCTACTCGATCAACGCTGCCCTCCATTTCAGATGGAAATCAGACAAGGTTGTAACCCAGGATTGCATAGAGCTCTATGAGGGTATCGAGCTCATTGCAGACAAGATCCAGTCCGTAGCAAAAAAGGAAAAGGAAAAAGTAAAAGGTTAACTATAACAATTGATATCAATGGAGGCTCCGGCCTCCATTTTTTTACATCCTAGAAAGCAGGAACATACTCCACAGAGGAAGAGTAACAAGGGAAAGCACTGTTGTAAAAATAACTGCCTTGGCACCTGCAATTACATCTGCGCCATACTTCTGGGCAAGCAGCGGAGTTGTGCTTCCACATGGCATTGCAGCAATCAATGTTGCAACTCCTACTACCAATGGCTTGAGACCGATCAGAGAGCAGATTACATAGGTGATAAGAGGAATGATGAACAGTCTGATTATCGCAAAATATACTTGATTCCTGGTAATTAGTCCGTGAAAGTCCACATCCCCTACTACAGAGCCAATGTATATCATAGTGAGAGCAGTGTTTGCTGCTGCTACCTTGGAAATTGTCAGCTCTATTACAGGTGGGAACTTGAGCTGGAAGAGCATTACTATGATTCCAAAATAAGTTGCTATCATACAAACGTTAGTAAGAATCTTCTTATATGCCTTCCAGGATGCACCACCCTTCTGGAAGAAAGCTGCACCAGCAGTCCACATGACAATTCTCTGAGGAACTAGGAACACTGTTGCGTACAGCAAGCCTGTAGTTCCAAAAACACCATCTGTGAATGGGAGCCCTAGAAAACCAGCGTTTGAGCAGACAGTACCATACTGGTACACCTGTCTTTCCGACTCCTTCATTCCTCTGTATAGAGTATGTGCAAGGATCAAAGAAAGAGCCTGGACACCAGAAGCAACCAATAAAAGGATGAAGAAGGTTAACCAGAAACCTTCCTCAATGCTCATCATGTAGGACTTTATGATATTGCAAGGGAGGATAAAGAGAAGAATAATGTCAGTGAGCACCTTCTTCCCTTCATCGGTGATTATCCCCTTTCTTCTTAGGAATGCTCCTGCAAAGATTGTCAGAAACATCATTCCCATCAAATTGAAAAGTGAAGCATACATAGTTCAATTCTTCCCAAGTTCCATTATCGATTCATTATACAAAAGACTAAAATCATTATCCTCTCCAGAAGTGTCTTGTGAATAGAGCGTATACAGTAAAGAGCTCGAGTCTTCCAACAAGCATCAGGAAAGAGCCTACATTCAAGATAAGATCGGAGAAGATCGAGAAGTTTCCTGTTGGGCCAACTTCACCAAATCCAATACCTATGTTGCCAAGACAGAGGAAGGATGCGGCAAAACAAGTAGTCATATCCTTGCCAGAAAGCGCAAAGAATACAGCACCGATAAGGCCGGTTGCTACGTAAAGACCTACGAATCCAGCGATTCCGAGAATAGTATCCTGTGCTATGAAGTCATCTCCAATTCTTGCTGGTACAACAGCTCTCGGATGCAGTCTTCTAATGAGAGTGTTCTTACCAAGTGTAAAGAGTGTTCTTATTCTGATTACCTTGATACCACCACCAGCAGAACCAGCACAGCCACCAATAAAGAAGAGTACAAGAAGCAACATCTGAGAGAATGTTGGCCACAGACAGTAGTCCTGAGTTGCAAAACCAGTTGTAGTAACAACTGAAACAACCTGGAAGACTGCGTAGCGAAGACTTGTCAAGAAGTTCGGATAAACTCCCGAGAGAGTCAGATTGATAGTACAGAGCAAGGTGAAGGTTATGACAACGATGAAGTACATCCTGAACTCTCCATCCCTTACTACCTTTTTGAATTTCCTCTGGAGGATCTTAAAAAAGAGTGCAAAGTTCATGCCTGCAAGGAACATGAAGATCGTTACTACGATATCAACATAGAGGCTTTCAAAGCCACCGATACTACTGTTCTTGATACAGAAGCCTGCAGCACCCATAGTAGCAAATGCAACTGTAGTCGCTTCATAAAGACTAAGATCTCCGAGAATAAGGAAACCTACCTCGATTGCACTGATTGCAAGGTAGATGGACCAGAGTGCAATTGCTGTGTATCTGATCTTAGGTGTCAGCTTATCCTTTGTCGGGCCTACAGATTCAGCGCCGACAAGGCCAGTTCCCTTTACACCCAACAGAGGAAGGACTGCTACAAAGAGGACAACAATACCCATGCCACCAAGCCAGTTGGTCATACTTCGCCAGAAAAGAATCGAACGAGCCTTGTCCTCAATTACAGTGAAGGTCGTAGCACCTGTTGTAGTAAAACCGGACATGATCTCAAAGTAGCACTGACAGAAGGTAGGACAGCTCTTTGTATAGAAGAGAGGAATTGCACCGAAGAAAGTAGCAAGGACCCAGGTGAGAGTTACAAATAGATAGGAGTCACGCGCCTTGATAACGAGCTCTTGTTTCTTTCCTGTCTTTTTTAAAGCAATGATAGAACAAATTACAATCATGGCCTCAGCAATGATAAAACCAGTCAAAGCTTTATATTCCTGATAATAATAAGCCATTGAGGTTGGGATCAACATCAACAGACCAATGAAGAGCATGATGTAGGCGAGTAGCTTTATTACCGATTTCCAGTTCACTTTATAAAGCCCTCAAAGAAGTATCCATCTGCATGGCTTGTAATGAGCAGCAGTGAATCACCTGCCTGGAATTCGTAGTTTCCTCCAGGGATGAAGGAATCACCCTTCTTTCTCTTTACACCTGCAATCAACATTCTTCCCTTCATGTCAACTTTTCTCAGTGCCTTGCCAATGTATTTGAAATCATTTGGAATGACATATTCATATACCTCAAGATCACCATCGAAGAGAGTATGCATTGTAGAGACCTGCTTTCCTCTCAGCTGCTTTACTATGGAGTCTACAACTGTGACAGTTGTTGAGATAGGAGCATCGATACCAAGGTTTCTAGCAAACTGCATGTAGTTTGTATTGGTCTTCAAAAGAGCAATGGACTTTGAAACACCAATTGTCTTCGCATAGCTTGCACTGATGATATTGAGCTCATCGTCATCAGTCAGGCTGACAAGGACATCGGCCTTGTCGAAGTCTTCATCTTCCCATATTGTCTCATCTGTAATCTTTACATTCAGTACTGTGATATCAGGGAAGAGACGTGAGAACTCTTCACAGATTTCTTTGTCGCGCTCTGTTAGTATGACACCCTTTCTGATATCTGGAGAGAGCTTCTTCAAGAGGAAGCGGGTAATACCAGTTGCACCGACAAGGACCATCTTCTTAGGTCTCTTTGGCTTGAATGTATCTCCGACCTTGTTAAGAAGAGTGAATGTCTCATCGTTATCAATGATGATTGCCAAGGTGTCATTACGCTTGATGATTGTCCTACCAGAAGGAATGAGAGCCTCGCCACTTCTGAGAATACCGGTAATAACGTAGTTACCAGGGATGCTCTTTCTGCACTCGATCAATGTCTTATCAATGAAAGGGCTGTTTGCTCCTACCTGTATGGTAAAGAGAAGGAACTCTGTATCAGGGAATGCTATTGTGTCGTTGTACAGACCAGACTCAACAATATCTACAATCCTTTCAGATGCTTCAAAGTCTGGGTTGACGATGTGGGAGATGCCCAAGATAGGATGGGAAGAACCCTCTTCATCGCTTATGTAACTGATAGACCTAGTGGAAGCAATTGTAGTCTTAACATTTGGGAAGTTAGATTTGACGATACCACAAGAGACAAGGTTGATCTCATCTGAATCGGTAAGTGCAATTACCGCATCACAACTTCTTACCCCTGCCTGTTCCAAAGCTTCAATATCGGTACCCAGTCCACACACTGCCATACAGTCAAGCTTAGCTTCTGTTGCTGTACACTTGGTCTGATCCCTATCAAGGAAGGTTACCGACTTATTCTCTTCAATAAGGTGTCTGGCAAGTCGCTGGCCGCGTCTTCCTGCACCTATAATCAATACGTTCACGAGAAGAAGTATAACATCACAACACAACCTTTTTAAATCCATTCTTGCCAAATTTTGTTTTCTTTACAGGAAAATATTACAGTGTTAAAATTTACTTGTCAGACCGTTGGACAAAAAAAGTGGTCAAATCGTCGTGCTGAGGACTTGAAACTCAGCTTTTTTCTTTTAGGAGGCTCAGGTGAAACAGAACAGCTTGAAGAATAAGCTAAAAGAGTCCTATATCATCTCAGCAGAGCTTTACAAGAACCTTTTTATCGACAATGAATACCTGATCACCTCCTCTTCATTTCAAAACAGGGACTACTACATCATTTACGGCAACAGGGACAACTTCCTTCATCTAACAGGGGTTCACTCAAAGCTGAAGAGTGCTGAGTTTTTTGATAGAGCAATATACGGAACACTCACAGAACATGACTTTGATTTCTCAAATCCATACATGAATACCCGAGATGTCATCGGCTGTGCCAAGAAGAAAGCAAAGGCGCTTTTGAAGCTGGAAAGCTTGTTTCAAGGCGAAATTGAAACAAAGGAAAGCTTCCAAAAAGGCCGCATAAAAGCAGATCTGGCCCTATCCAATCAGTTTCTTACCCTACTCTTTGTTGCCCCGGACAGAGCACGTCCCAAAAGCATGCTTGGTGGAAACATGATAAAGAATGGTGGAAAAATAGATCTGGTGCTTAGAAGAAAACGAGGGGAAGAGTTCTTCTCTGAGCTCATCATCGGGAGTGATGAAAAACTCGACGAATATAGACCACTTATCGGCTACAAGCTCACGAGCCTTTAATTCTTAACACTTGTTAAGTGTTTTTCAGAGTGGTAGAATCCCCACATGAGCAGAATTACTGTACTGGATCTCCTCGATCTCGATATCAAGGAGAATAACAATCTTAAACTTAAGTGCGTCTCTGGACGCTCTGGCCTTTCACGTGAGATTGTCAGGGCAAAGATATCACGTCCTGGACTTCCACTGTTTGGCTACTATGCTGATTTCAAGATGAATGAAATGCAGCTTCTGGGATACGGCGAACAGATGTTTATTTCCGAGCTTGAAAAGCAGAACAGGATGGATACACTGGAACACCTCTTCCAGTCAAATGCACCCTGTATAATCATGGCCTACGACGCAATGCCATCAAAGACATTGATAGAGCTTTCTGAAAAGAACGCAATGCCAATTCTCACTACTGCCCTAAGCAGTACTGAATTCGTGCGCCATGCCTATGCAATCCTGGAAGAGATATTTGCAAAGTCCGAAACCATACATGGTACCCTTATGGAGGTTTTCGGTATCGGCATCCTGCTCTTAGGAAACTCTGGCGTTGGCAAGAGTGAAACTGCACTCGAGCTCATCGAACGAGGGCATCGCCTCATTGCAGATGATGCAGTACTTCTGAAGAACATCTCCGACTCATATATAATCGGCTGTGGCCCTAACAAGAAGCTTGCCCACCATATGGAGATCAGAGGACTGGGAATCATAAACATCTTCGACATGTATGGCATCGGTGCAATAAGAGAGAAGAAACATGTACAGCTGGTTGTAAACCTCGAAGCTTGGGAGGAAGGCAAGAACTACGATAGAGTCGGCGAGACTATGACTATGGACATCCTTGGAATAACCCTTCCAAGAATCGAGCTGCCAGTACAGGCCGGAAGGAACATCCCTATCCTCATTGAAACTGCAGCTAGAAATGAAAGACTCAAGAAGATCGGATACCACTCAGCTGAACGCTTTGATAGAAGCGTAAAGGAGTGGTTGGAAAGCGAAGAGAACAAGAGGAAGTATTACAATACCTATATGAGGGAGGAGGATGGAGAAGATGACGAAGACTAAACTCACAGTCCTCACCCGAGCAGGTCTCCATACAAGACCTGCCAGCATGATTGTAAAGGTTGCAAACCGTTACAAGAGCAGCATTCACTTCGAGTACGAGAATGCTAACATAAATGCTAAATCGATCATGGGTATAATAACCTTGGGCGCTGTATACAGGGCAGAGATTACCTGCATCTGTGAAGGTGAAGATGAGAAGGAATTGTCTGAGGAGATAAAGGCCCTCTTTGAAAAACGTTTTGAGGAGGAGTGATGGCAAAAGACCTGACAAAAGCCCAGAGGAGCATACTTTCTTTTATTAGCACATACATCACTGAAAAATCTACAAGCCCTTCTGTCAGAGAGATTGCAGACAATTTCTCAATCTCATCAGCTGGTGTCTGGAGCCATTTGAAAGCTCTTGAGAAGAAAAACTGCCTTTCGATCGAACCAGGACAGGCAAGAGGTATAAGGATATTGAAAGAAGAGTTCAAGCCAGAACTCCTTTCAAAGCTCATCCCTCTCTACGAGCTATCCACGATGCACTTATCTGGCTTTACATCTAATACATTCATAAAGTTTCCATCAACCCTTCTTGATAATGACAAGGAGTTCTTTGCTCTCAAGATGACTGGCCCAGATATGAAGAACGTGCATATAGTTGAAAACGATCTTCTTATCTTTGAGAAAACTGATGAACAGATAAGCTCATCTATAGTCCTAGCCCGTCCAGATACCGGTTCTGATGAAGATCAGATAATGATAAGACGACTTGAGAAGAATGGCTCCAATTGGACGCTGGTTCCTGAATGTGATAGCATAGGAGCAACCAACTGTCAGAGAGTTATCGTATATGGTATCCTTTCATTGGTAGTGAGGAATTATGGTAGGTAATGTAGCACTTTTGATGGGAAGCGAAGAGGGACTCAAGCAGGAGTGGATAGATAGAGAGAAGCAGGTGCTTCTTGATACATATCCAGATCTTGAGATTGTCCCTATTTTTGCGTTTGAAAGCGATGGAGGAGACCTCTCTGAAGCATTGGAAGGATCTTTTCTCTTCTCATCACACAAGCTTGTCATGCTACGCCACTTTGAAGAAGCCAAGAAGACAAGCCCTCTCTACAAGGTCCTGGTCCAGTACCTCAAGAATCCCAATGAGGATTGTCACCTCATGATATTGACAACACAACGTCCTAGTGAAGTTGGCGCTGAGATAACCAAAGCTCTTTCAAAAGAACAGCAGATAGTATTCTATGAAATGTTCGAGAATAAGAAGGAAGAGTGGCTCAGGAACTACTTCAGAAGAGAAGGACTCAATATAACAAGAGAAGCAATATCCCTTCTGCTTGATACTGTCTCCAACGATACTCTTGAAATGAGAGAGAACTGCTCCCAGCTCGTCTCTTTCATAAAGGCCAAGGGCGAGAGCAATACGATTACAGAAGAGGATATCTCAAAATATACTGCACACACCAGAAGCGAAGATGGATACTCCCTATTTGAGCACATGGCGGATGGTGATTTCGAGCGCTCTCTTAAGGCAATAAGGAAGATCCTATCTTCCGACCCAAGAAGTGGAATTGCTGTTATGGCCATCCTGCAGCGTCAGTTCAGGCTCCTTGAAAGCTTCCTGTCCATCAGAAAAGTGCGCGGAGAGGCAGCTGCCTTCAGCGAAGCGACAATCCTAGGAACATCTGCATCAGGCAGAGAAGTCAAGGGAATAATGAGGATGAGTCAGGACACCTTTAGAAGAGCAGCAAGAAAGTATACACAGGAAGATGCTTCAAGAATAATCAGATATCTTGATAGCGAAGATCTTGAAATAAGAAAATCAAGCGATAATCAGAGCTTCCTATTTGACATGCTTGTCTATACGATAGTTGTTCTCAAAGCAAGGAAAACATCCCTCACTCTAGAGCGTGAGCTTATGGAGAATTCTTTCACTGACCGTTAGTGGGAGGTGGCACTTCTTTGCAAGCTCTTCTGCTGACAGCTGCAGAATTCCTTCAACACTACCACATTCGCTCATAATCCTCTTGCTTCTTTCAGGTCCCACACCGTCTATGGATTCAAGCAGAGCAAAGGAAGCATCCCTACTTCTCATTCTCTGGTTTGCACTAGTTGCAAATCTGTGGCACTCATCTCTTATAGCAATCAGGACCCTGAGAGCTGGGTCTGCCTTATCAAGTACCAAGTTTGGCCTGTCATCAGGAAAGACAATCTCTTCATTCTTCTCAGCAAGTCCAATTACAGGAATATCTTCAAGACCAAGGACTGTAAGCATATCCACAGCTGCATGGACCTGTCCCTTGCCACCATCAATCAGCAAGAGGTCAGGAAGCTCACTTCCCTCATTGAGCAATCTGGTATATCTTCTTGTGACAGCTTCTCTCATTGATTGGAAGTCATCGATCCTACCATCCAAAGTTTTCATATTGAAGCGTCTATACTCTTTTACAGAGGGGTTTCCTCCACGGAAAACAATCATTGAAGCAACAGTATATTTTCCTGCCAGTTGAGCAATATCGTAGCCTTCAATATGCTGTGGCACCTTATCGACTGCAATGAGTTCCCTAAGTCTTTCAAGTGCTGGAGTGTTGTCGATCTGGCACATTCTCTTCTCGACATCCTCCATCGCATTGACCTGGGCCATACGGAGGATTCTGTAGTGCTTTCCATCCTGAGGAAAGCCCACATAGAGAGGCATTCCAAGCTGCTTCTTAAAGAACTCAGCAAGCAATGATGCATCTATTTCGTGGTTAACATACAGTTCGTTTGGCAGTGAGTCTCCATCACTATAGTACTGAACCAGGAACGAGATCAGAGTTTCCGTTTCATCACCCATACTCTCTGCTCTGTACATTGCCTTTCCCAACAGTCTTCCATCTCTGATCTGCATGATAGAAACAGTACAGAGTGCTCCTCTCATCTCAATTGCTGCGTAGTCACGAGATTCCATTGTGGCAGACTGCACAGTCTGTTCTGAAGATATCTTTTCAAGGGCAATTACAACATCCCTTTTCTTCGCAGCTTCCTCGAACTTCAAAGCCTTGCTATCTTCCAGCATCTCCCTTCTAAGCTTCTCGATTACTGCACGATTGTCTCCAGAAAGGAAGCTCCTTATCTCATCCACATACTCTGCATACTCCTTTTGGGATATCTTTCCGATACAAGGTGCCGAGCACTTGTGGATATGGTAGTAGAGACAAGGCTTGATCCTCTTCTCAAGAGGACCATTGCAGAGCCTGAGAGGATAGTTGTTCCTGACAAGCTCAAGGTAGGTATTGAGGGCTTCTGCTGCTGGATATGGGCCATAGTACCCCGCACCATCTGGGAGTATTCTTCTGGTCTTATAGACACGAGGAAAAGCTTCCTTGGTAATTTTAATCAGAGGATAGCTCTTTCCATCCTTCAGAAGGATGTTGTAGTGAGGGTTGTACTTCTTTATCAGGTTGTTCTCGAGAACCAGTGCCTCATACTCATTTCCTGTGATGATGTAATCTATATGATCTATCTTGGCAACCAATGCTGTTGTCTTTGCATCTCTGTTTGGCAGAAAATAAGAATTTACACGCCTGTGCAAATTCTTGGCCTTGCCAACATATATGACCTTGTCATCTACATTCTTCATGAGATAGCAACCAGGATTTTCTGGTAAGCTTCTCGCCTGTTCTCTTGCGCCCATGTTCTGTATTATAATCACGAGAGGACAAAATAGGCAAAGGTGATAGTGTATGAAGGCATTGGATGAGTTAATCGAGAGCTTTGATGAGAAAAAGAGAGAAAGGCTACTTTCTCTTGTAGATAATTATCAGCTTACAGACTCTCAGACCCTCGAGCTTTTGAAGGACGAGGCAGATCTCGAGCTCTGGCAAGAAACCTCTGCCCTCGATATCTTTGACTATCCTCTCATAGATTCAAGACAGGGAAAGAGAAAGGCGGAAGAGCTTATGAAGGAGCTAAGAAGCTATACTCACAACTTGAGATATTCCCCTACTGACTACTCCACATTCAACCCACCAAAGATTATCAGAGCAAAAAGCGAAGAAGAGGTCTTCACTGATGACTCTATAAGGCTGATGGGAAAGTGCCCTTGTCCTGTAGATGGAGAGAAGACACGCTGCTGTAAATTGACCACATTGGATGCAGTATCACAGTGTGCCTTCGGTTGTTCATACTGCTCAGTTCAGTCCTTCTATTCGAAGAACAAGATAGGCGTTGTTTCGAATCTATCTGACAGACTCAAATGTATCGATACAGAAGGTATCTGGCACATTGGAACAGGACAGGCTTCAGACTCCCTGCTCTTAGGTGATAGCCATGGCACACTCTCAGCTCTATGTGAGTTTGCCCTCTCTCATCCCGATATCGTCATCGAACTGAAGAGCAAGAGCCCTAGAAGAGATTTCATGAAGATGGAATTTCCTCGTAATATGGTCTTCACCTGGTCTCTGAATGCAGAGACAATCATAAAGAAGGAAGAGCACCTGACAGCGACACTCGATGAAAGAATCGAGAGCGCAAGGATAATGGCCGATAAAGGCAATCTGGTCGGTTTTCACATCCACCCCATGGTCTACTTCAAGAACTGGCAAGATGAGTATAGGAAGGTAGTTGAGAAAATAGTTGCCACCTTCTCTCCTTCTGAACTTTGTCAGATTTCATTTGGTACACTCACCTTCACTAAAGCAGTACTTCAGTACTTAAGAACGCACAGAACGCCTTCAAGAGTTCTTTCAATGCCCCTTGTGGAGGCAGCAGGTAAGTACTCATATACACTGGAAATAAAGGAAGAGATGTTCAAAACTGTCTACTCCTACTTCCCAAAAGAGTTCAAGGAGAATGTATTCTTCTACCTTTGTATGGAAGACCCAAGTCTATGGATGAAATGTCTTGAAAGAGAATACTCCTGTGACAAGGAGTTTGAGGAAGATATGAAAAAGCACTACCTTGAAAAGGTCAGAGCTTCTTCATCCTCAAAAGTGTAAGAGCAGTTCCTGCAACAGCCGCAGTTTCCGTTCTCAAAATTCTATCGCCCATCAGAACAGGCTTGTATCCAGCAGCTGTAAAGAGAGCTCTTTCTCTCTGGCTCCAGCCACGCTCAGGGCCAATTGCAACCACTACCTTCTTATCTTCAAGTGCAAGATTCTCGAAGCTTTCTGATCCTATTACATTGTCAAGTATAAGGTGGATATTATCATCCCCTACCAGCTTCAGAGCTTCCTCTACACTCTTTGAAAAGAGAACTTCAGTAACACCTGTGTGACCTGACTGCATGGCGCCATCTAGCAGGATTGACTTGTATTCACCATCCCTGTATATGCCAGCTTCACTGTAGCTCTTTTCCCCAAGGTCGGTGATAGTCAATACAAGCCTTCCCACTCCAAGGGAGACGAGCTCTCTTAATATTCTTCTCATGCAGATTGGACGGACCTGGCCAAGAATTACAGTAAGTGGATAGAGCATAGAGTCATCAAATTCAGGGATGAAGTCGAAATCGACTCCATCCTCAAAACTTGTAATTACGCCCTTGCCACGAAAACCGTTGATCTCACCTGCTGTAAAGCTGCTTCCCTCTTTAGCGTGCAGCACCTTTTTCAGGTGGATACATCTCTCATCCTTGGCCTCAAAGTGTCTTATACCCTTTTCAAAGAGAATTATATTCACTATGCCCTTCCTGAGAGCAGGATATTGTTAGAAAAGCCCTGCATGTTGTCTTCATCCTCAAGCATCTTCTGACTGAGTTTCCAGGACCAGTTAGAAGAGCCACAGGTAGAAGGCACATTCATTCTAGCATTCTCGTCAAGGCCAAGAACATCCTGCATTGGACAGATTGCCCATCTGGAGCGGCACATCAGCGCAGCTCTGACAAGCTTGTAGCAGACAGCGTTGTCGTCACACTCAAGATATCGTCTTACCACATCCTGAGTTCCCCCATCCAGGCTCTTGAACCAACCAACGTTTGTATTATTATCGTGAGTGCCTGTGTAGACAACACTATTCTCATCGATATTGTGAGGAAGATAGAGGTTTGAAGTGTCGAGATTACCGCCCCATGAAGAGAAGGCAAACTGCAATATCTTCATACCTGGAAGATCGTTTTCATCTCTGAGAGCCTCAACATCTGGTGTGATTACACCGAGGTCTTCTGCAATCAAAGGAAGGTTGTCACCAACTCCCTTCTTGAAGGCATCGATAAGCTTTTGACCTGGTCCCTTTACCCACTTTCCTCTTATTGCGGTCTTGTGTCTTGCAGGAACCTCCCAGCAAGCAGCAAAACCTCTGAAGTGGTCAATACGAACAATATCAACAAGCTTCAAGGTTTCCTTCAGACGGTTGACCCACCACTCGTAATTTGTTCTCTCATGCTCTGCCCAGTCATAGACAGGGTTTCCCCAGAGCTGACCTGTAGCACTGAATGCATCTGGTGGAACACCGGAGCCAACCTTCTGATTGAACTTCTCGTCCATCTTGAAAAGCTTGGTATTAGTCCAGGCATCGACACTATCAGAAGCGACAAAGATTGGAATGTCTCCGACAATCCTTATCTCGCTCTCGTTTGCATACTTCTTGAGCTTTGCCCACTGAGTGAAGAAGAAGTACTGCAAAGCGGAGTAGATATCAATTTCCTTGGCATACTCCTTTCTCACCTTTTCCAAGGCCTTCTCGTCCCTTCTCTTCAACTCCTCAGGCCACTTCTTGAACCATCTTGAGTCATTGTAGACATTGCAGAGTACCTGGAAAAGTGCATAGTCTTTCAGCCACCAGCTATTCTTTCTCTTGAAAGCTCCATACTCCTTGTCCTTTTTCTTCAAAAAGTTCTTGGCAGCCTTTATCAAAAGAGGATATTTGAGTGATCTAGCTTTGCCGTAATCTACACGCTCACACTCGATTCTCTTTCCGACAATATCCTCAACATCGAGGTATCCTTCTTCGTAGAGGGTTTCTACATCGATCAAGAGCTCGTTACCAGCAAAGGTTGATCTTGTGGCATATGGACTATCCCCAGCCCCTACAGGACCAAGTGGAAGGATCTGCCATAGATGGACATGAGCTTTCTTCAGTTTATCTATGAACAGGTAGGCGTTCCTACCGAGGTCTCCAACACCCCATCTGGAAGGAAGACTTGTTGGGTGAAGCAGGACTCCTGCTTCTCTTTTATGCTTATTCATATCGGTGAGTATACTTAGTCGAACTATACAAATCAATTGTAATTGTGCAATAAATTTACTCTTTCCTAAAATACATCATTTTCCATAATTATTTATGATATTAAAAAATATTTACATTTTTAGCCAAAATTATGGTATAGTTGTTATATGAGTGAACCCCTCGAACCCACATTTGAAATCGGCCAACCTGTTGTGTACCCTCAGCAGGGTCTTGGAATCATACGGGGTATAAAAGAGCGCCAAAGAGAAAATGGCGTCACGAAATATTACGAAATCTATCTAGAAAACACCGAGATGACACTTATGATTCCTGTATCTAGTGCCTGTGAACTTGGGGTCAGACCTCTTGTCACAGCTCAGGAAGCAAAAAAAGCGATAGAATCGATTTCAGGAAAGCCCGACCTAGGACCAGCTGACTGGAAGCTGAGGTATCAGAAAAATGTTGATCTGATGAAGACTGGAAAGATCTGTAATATTGCTAAGGTTGTACAAACTCTTTACTACAGATCCAAATTAAAAGAATTGCCAATACATGAGAGAAAGCTTTATGATGGAGCTCTGACACTTCTCATCGATGAATCCTCCATTGCTATGGAGAGGGACAAGGATGAGATATCAACAATGATCCTATCAAGGCTGGAAAAGAAGTGAGCACATTTTCATTGATATTGACCGCAGCGGGATCTTCGCTGCGTTTTTCTTCTTCACTGAAGAATCTAGAAACCGTAAAGAAAGAATTCCTCAAGCTTGATGAGCATACTGTGCTCTATCATGCAGCTCTTCCATTCTTGTCAATGCCAACACTGAAAAGAGTAATAGTTACCTGTGCAGATGGCTATGTAGAGGATGCAAAGGAAGCGCTGGAAGATCTGCCAGAGAAAGGTATCCCATTTACCTTTATCGTCGGAGGAAGAACAAGACAGGAGTCTGTAAGAAAGGCACTTGAAGAGCTTGATAAATACAATGATAGCGACTATGTAGCAATCCAGGATGGAGCAAGACCTTATGTCAAGCAGTCTCTTATAGAAAATACCCTCTCTGATGCAATACAGTACTCAGGTGCACTCCCTGGTCTACCTCTTACAGATTCTGTTAGAAGAGTCGACAAGGGTGGAATCATTACAGAATGCGTTGAAAGAGAGGGGCTTTACAGAGTACAGACCCCGCAGATCTTCGAATTCAAGAAAATTCTCGAGGCCCATAGAAGATTTAAAGGACTCTTTGCAACTGACGATGCTGAGCTTTTTTCCCTTGCTGGCTACACTACCAAGATCACACAGGGAGATGAGGGCAATATAAAGATTACCTATGCACTCGATATCCCGGATGCAGAAAGGAAGGCCAGAGAGTACCTTGAAAGGAAGGGAGAGAGAAAATGAGAATCGGACAGGGTTGGGATGTTCATAGAATGGCTCCTGGCAGAGCTCTGATGCTCGGAGGAGTCCAGATTCCTTCTGAAAAGGGTGAAGTTGGCCACTCTGATGGCGATGTGCTGCTTCATGCAGTAATTGATGCACTCCTCGGTGTAGATGCCAATGGGGACATAGGCTCTCACTTCCCTCCTTCTGATGAGAAGTGGAAGGATGTAGATTCCAAGGAGCTTGTTCGCCTAACAATGAAGAATTTCAAGCACAGGATAATAAACCTCGATTCAACTATAATCCTTCAGAGACCTAAGCTGAGAGAACATATTGATAAAATCAGGGAGAGTATAGCCACACTGCTCGATATGGATGTAAAGGATGTATCTGTAAAAGCAAAGACTGCTGAGCATCTATATGGAGAGCTTGGCACTGGCGATGCAATAGAAGCAAGTGTTGTAATTCTTGTTGAGTAAATGAAAAGGCTGTGATTTTTCACAGCCCTTTCTATCTTTAGCAATGTTTTGTCGATTACTTTGAAATCAACATTGTCTTTGGATCAAGTCTGACCTTCATAGGCTTAGCGACATCTTCGCTGTGAGCTCTAACGACTGTCATGATAACCTTATCAATATCGTCGTCATACTTGAGACCTACAAGAACATCTACCAATGGGATGTACTTAATGAGGGTGTTTGGAACACCAAATTCATCATATGTAACGTCAGAACGGACTGGGGAAACACTGAACCAGACTTCGAGGTTCATTTCCTTAGCAAATGCTCTGATCTTCTCGATATCTTCATTCTCAGCAACTGTGAGCTTGTAGCCGTCAAAAAGGATTGTGTCAGCCTTGAAGCCACCCTGCTGGATTAAAGCCTTGAGTGATGCGAGAATCTTCTCGACAGAATTCTGCTCCTGGGAGAAGTTCATTACAACTCTGTTGGTAAGAATCTGTGAATATACTTCGTGAGCATCATCAAGAGACTGTACCTCAGAGATTTCTCTGAATACTTCCTTATACCAGTTCATTACATGTTCAACGTTACCAGAAAAAGAAACATGAATGACATTTTCATTTCTCATAAGCTTGTCTGTAGCAAGGTGTACGAGACATGCTGTCTTGCCAACACCGTGGCGAGATACGATAACACCAAGGTTACCCTTGCCCAAACCACCGTTGATAGCCTTGTCGAATACACGGAGAGGGCTCATCTTGTTAAGATCCTGAATGTCCATATAGCGGTACCTCCAAAATAGGTCTTGTGGTCTTTATTATACCATTTAGAGGTCATTCTTCAAGGACAAAATGCCATTCTAGGCCTCATTAACCAACTTTTCCTTGACCTCAATAGTCATTACGTCATACTATGTAAAGATATATCACTCGCATATTATTTTTATGCAAAAGGAATTAAAACTTGGACGAAGTCCCAGGCTCTAAAAACACAACAGAGGATCCATTAAGTAGAAGATCCCGTATAGTATCGGATGCTCCAGTAGCAATTGAAAATAGGAGCATCAAATGAACAGCATTTCAAATTATTTAATCATCCAGATAGTAATTCTGCTCATTCATTTCTTTTTCACAGCAGTAGTTGTTGCTATTGGTGAACTGACAGAAAGTCTCATCAAAAGCAAAGGTAAAGAAGATGATGAGAAGGACAAGAAGCTTCTTGAGATCGTAGCAGACCCAAAGAAGAAGATCAGATCCTTGAGAGTAGGAAGAGACCTTACAGGTTATGTAGGCGCATCTCTTGCAATACTCTTCTTCCTGTCCCCTCTTTCTGAAAAGCTTGTTGAAGCAACAAAGGTTCTTTCAGTAGAAGTTGGAAAACTTATTTCCTTCATTATCATCGTACTCTGCTACACATTAGTAATGACAATCTTCTCAAAGCTTTTGCCAAAGAGGATTGCACAGCAGCGCCCATATGAAGTGATGAAGCACGCGCTTTCCTTTACAAACTTCTTCTCTCTTATCCTTACTCCATTTACATTCATCACCTATGCAATTACAAAGCTCATACTCAAGCTCTTCCATATGAAGACTGATATTGGAGATGATGTAACTGAAGATGATATCAGGCAGATGGTAGATGCAGGTGAAGAGACCGGTACTATTGAAGCTGATGAAAAGGAGATGATCCAGAACATCTTTGAATTCAATGACATCTCTGTCGATGACATCATGACCAGAGCTGCCGATGTAATAGCAATAGATATCAAGGCAAGTGAAGACGAGATCCATCGCATCATAAAGAAGACAGGAAAGAGCCGCTTCCCTGTAATAAAGAACGACAACCTCAATGAAGTAGTTGGCATTCTCAATGCTAGAGACTTCCTTTTGAATTACAGAGAGAACTCAAAGAAAAAGCTTGCAGACATGCTACGGCCTGCATACTTTGTTCCTGAGTCTATCAAAGCAGACCAGCTCTTTTCTGACATGCAGAAGAACAAGGTCCACATCTCCATCGTTATCGATGAATATGGTGAGACTTGCGGTATCGTAACCCTCGAGGACCTTCTGGAAGAGATCGTAGGAAACATCTATGACGAATTCGATGAACAGGAAGCGCCTGAAATCGAAAAACTTCCTGATGGAAGATGGAAGTGCTCAGGAACTCTCGACATCGATGATCTTGAAGAGAATCTCGGAATTGAAATTGATACCAATGGAGATTTCGATACTCTCGGAGGTCTCATCTTCTCCTGTCTCCATACAATCCCTGAAGATGGACAGGTTTTCACTGTTACATCTCATGGCCTTGTGATAGATGT
>JAILRW010000049.1 GCA_024698005.1 Sphaerochaetaceae bacterium
CACATTTATTAGTGTAAATAATGAGGAATTTCACCTCTAGATTCGAAGATCTTTCTCTTCTGTGAATCAAGTATCTTCTTGCACATTCTAATTGAAAGCGGAGTTATCTCAACAAGCTCATCATCCTTTATGAACTGGATAGCCTGTTCAAGAGTTGGTTTCAAGACAGGTGTTAGAGATACTGCTTCATCTTTACCACTGGCACGAAGATTTGTAAGCTTCTTGGTCCTTGTAGGGTTGATGAGAAGATCATTATCTCTGTTTCTTTCACCAACTACCTGACCTTCATATACATCATCACCAGGTACAATAAAGAATCTACCTCTGTCTTCAAGTTCCCAGATACCGTATGCAACAGCTGTACCAGCACGGTCACAGATCAAAGAACCAGAAAGACGATCTGGGAAATCACCCTTATATGGCTCATATCCCTTTAGATAGCTATTCATGATACCAAATCCTTTAGTATCAGTAAGGAACACATCTCTATAACCGATAAGGCCTCTAGAAGGGATTTCAAAACGAATCTTGACTCTGTTACCAGCGATGTAAGTCATATCGGACATGATAGCTTTTCTCTTGCCCAGCTTTTCCATGACAATTCCGCTAGTTTCTTCTGGACAGTCAATGAAGAGTTCTTCAATTGGTTCTGTCTTTCTACCTTTCTCATCGGTCTTGAAGATGATATGAGGACGGCCTACACAGAGTTCATATCCCTCTCTTCTCATCTCCTCGATGATAATTGCCATCTGGAATTCACCACGGCCCTTGACAGTGAAAGTTTCATCAGGATTCTTCTCAATTTTAATTGAGACGTTCCTGAGAGCTTCAAGCTGCAAGCGTTCCCAAATCTTTGCATTGGTAACTGCTTTGCCTTCCTTGCCTGCCAGAGGAGAGATATTTCTTGTAAACATCATACTTACAGTTGGTTCATCAACAGTAATTCTAGGAAGTGCTTTCTTCTCTTCCCTGGTACAGATTGTATCGCCAATAGAGACATCACTTACACCAGAAAGGACTACAATATCACCAGCAGAGATGGAAGGAACTTCCTTGAAAATAGGGCCATCATAAGCTTGAAGTCGTGTAACCCTAAGGTTTTCTTCTCTATCTTCCTTGATGCAAACCAGACTATCATTTGTTGAAGCAGAGCCATTAATTACCTTACCAACGGCCAGGCGTCCAAGGAAGTCTGAGTAAGAAAGGTCACTTACAAGCATCTGGAAAGGTTCAGCATCATCGAATTCAGGTGCTGGGATGTAGGAAACAATACAGTCAAGAAGCTGATGGAGATTATCCTTGATATCATTGAGATCAACGCCACAGCGACCCTCTCTACCATTTGCATAGAAAACAGGTACTTCAAGCATTGATTCATCATTAGAGAGCTCAAGAAGGAGGTCATATACCTCATTAAGAACCTCATCTGCTCTAGCATCTGCTCTATCGATCTTGTTAATTACAACGATTACAGGGAGCTTTTTAGCAAGTGCTTTCTCAAGAACGAATCTGGTCTGAGGAAGTGGTCCCTCTGCAGCGTCACAAAGGAGTACAACACCGTCGACCATTGAAAGGCCTCTTTCAACCTCACCGCCAAAGTCAGCATGACCCGGGGTATCTATAATATTTATCTTTACATCCTTCCAGTGAATTGCACAGTTCTTTGCACTAATTGTAATGCCTCGCTCTCTTTCAATTGCACCAGAGTCCATTACTCTATCTTGATCCATTCCCTTACCAACAACACCGGACTGCTTGAAAAGAGCATCTACAAGTGTTGTCTTACCATGGTCTACATGTGCAATGATAGCGATATTTCTTATATTCTCATTCTGTTTAATCATAGCAACGATACAATACAACAAATGGATTTTACTTACTAGAAGTATAGGAAAATTTTTTATAATTCTTTGCTTATATGAGAATTATTATCAAATTCAGGATTCGAATATATGATTATTAATTATAAAAATACAATAACATTAAATAATTTGAATCAAAATTATATAATTTTTATATAGTATTGATAATATTATCATTTAAAAAAAGCACCTGCTACGAAATTAGCAGGCGCTCTAGAAATCAAAAGAAGGATCTATCACTTAACGTAGAAAAGCATATCTCCATATGTAGGGAATGGCCATGCCTTGCTGTCAACAAGAAGCTCAAGCTCATCTGCATCCTTTCTGATAGAATCAAGGTATGGGATAACAGAATTTCTTGTATAGTGTGCACGAGCTGAACCTACGAGTTTAGAAGCTTCCTTCGTGACTCTTTCAAGCTCTGAAGATTTAGCAGCAAGCGAATTGATAAGTGAAGTAATCTTCTGTACCAGAGATTCTTCATAGCTGCAATCAATACCAGGAACTGCAATCTTCTTTGCGTTGATTCCCTCTGCAAGCTTAGCTGAATAGCGGCTGCAAGCAGGAATGACCTGTCTTGTAATCATATCGATAAGAGTTAAAGCTTCAATATTGACAGTCTTGGAATACTCCTCATTCAAAATCTCATAACGAGAATGAACTTCTACTGGAGAGAAGATTCCAAACTCTTTGAATAGAGCAATATTCTTATCTGAAATATAGGTATCAAGAGCATCTGGAGTGGATCTCAAATTGAGAAGTCCTCTCTTTTCAGCTTCCTTTACCCATTCATCAGAATAGTTGTTTCCATTGAAGATAATTCTCTTATGCTTCTTGTATGTCTCCCTGACGAGTTTTGCAACAGCAGCGTTGAGATCCTTTGCATCCTTAAGCTCTTCATAGAAGCTTCTGAGTGACTTGGCAACAATTGTGTTGATGATAATATTAGGACCTGCACAAGAGAAGGAAGAGCCTACCATACGGAATTCGAACTTATTACCAGTAAATGCAAATGGTGAAGTTCTATTTCTATCGGTAGAATCCTTAGGGAACTTAGGAAGTACATGTACACCAAGCTCCATAGAGGTCTTTCCCTTTCCACTTACAGCTCTTTCACCTGCGATAGCTTCAAGGACCTCAGTAAGTTCATCACCGAGGAACATAGACACAATTGCTGGTGGAGCTTCACTCGCACCGAGACGGTGATCATTACCAGCAGAAGCACATGAACATCTCATCAAATCCTGATATTCATCAGTTGCCTTGATTACAGCAACAAGGAAGATAAGGAATTGAGCATTGTCCATTGGGCTTTCACCTGGCTCAAGCAGATTGGAACCAGTATCTGTGGAAAGAGACCAGTTATTGTGCTTACCTGAACCATTTACACCAGCAAAAGGCTTCTCATGCAAAAGACATGCAAAGTTATGGCGCTCAGCAACCTTCTTCATGAGCTCCATAGTGAGCTGGTTATGATCGACAGCAATATTTGTAGAAGCGAATACAGGAGCAAGCTCATGCTGACAAGGAGCAACTTCGTTGTGCCTTGTCTTCGAATTTATACCAAGCTTCCAGAGCTCCTTATCAAGGTCTCTCATGTAAGCTGCAACCCTAGTCTTTATAGAGCCAAAGTAGTGATCTTCCATCTCCTGACCTTTAGGGGCACGAGCACCGATAAGAGTCCTTCCTGTGTAGATAAGATCCTTTCTCTTCGCATAGTCATCCTTATCTATAAGGAAATACTCCTGCTCTGGACCAACAGTTGTTCTAATACTCTTTACATCGGTCTTACCAAAGAGGTGGACAATCTTCAAAGCTTCTGCACTGACTGCTTCCATTGATCTAAGAAGAGGTGTCTTCTTATCCAATGATTCTCCAGTATAAGAACAGAATGCTGTAGGAATATAGAGTGTATCGTCCTTTATAAATGCATAGCTGGTTGGATCCCAAGCTGTATAGCCTCTAGCTTCGAAGGTTGCTCTGATTCCGCCATTTGGGAAGGAGGAAGCATCTGGCTCACCCTTGACAAGTTCCTTGCCAGAGAACTCAAGCAGAACTCTGCCTCCTTCAACAGGAGTTATGAAGGAATCATGCTTTTCAGCGGTAATACCAGTCATAGGTTGGAACCAGTGCGTAAAATGGGTACAGCCCTTTTCGACTGCCCAGGTCTTCATCGCATTTGCAACACTGTTAGCGACATTGATATCAATGTCCTTTCCACGTGAAATGGTCTTCATGAGGGATTTATAAATATCCTTAGGTAATCTTTCCCTCATCGCCTCATCATTGAATACGAGACAACCAAAATAATCAGCAACTGTTTCCATCTAGTCCTCCAAGAATCCGAAGACTCCGTTACTGTAGTAATACAAGAAAAATATGTCATGGGTCAAATCACTTGATAGCACTTTTCTACCATATCACAATATTTTTTTTTCAAATCATTAATTCTTTTACTCTAAAAAGTTAGTATTGTAACAAAAATTTTGCATTAACATTTCTTGTATTCGTTTATTGTCTCTTCAAGACAGTCTGCTGCTAGCTTTACTGTCTCAAAGCATCTGACTGAAGAATTATAGAATTTTGGTTTCAGATCCTTACAGATCTGTGATCCCAATCTTTCATTGAACTTTTCAAGAAACAGATTAGTTACAGGCCTGATATCCTTACTGCTATGAGCCCTCTCTTCAACAAACATAATTGATAAGACGGCAACTGAACCAAGCAGTGCTCCACAAACAGAACCAGAATGAATTCCAGCACCATAGCCAGCTACCATTATCATATCCCTGTTATTAAGTTCAAGATTATAGTAATCATTGGCAGCTCTCAGAATTGATTCTGCACAGTTGTAGTCCTTTTCAAGAAAGTATGTTTTTGCAATATCACTAAGCATATTAACCTCTAATCAAAATAACAGATCTTCTACTTTTCTTTTTGGAACAAAATGTTTCAGCTTTGTTTCATCTCTATAGTAATCAGTATCATTACCCAAAGCATCAACCACTATTACTTCTTCATCTGGCTTTCCTAGAGCAATGACAACAGATATTTCAAGGCTTTTAGGAAGAGACAGAAGAGAAGCAAGTCTAGCTTTATCTAAATTGGCAATTATAATACCACCAAATCCATCCTCAACAGCTTTCAAAAGCATTGTTTGGGAAACAATGCCAACATCACGTTGAAATGCTTCATAGGAGCCAATTTTCGTGTCTACAGCAATAGTTATAAAAGCAGTTGGTTCCTTACCTTTAAATGGAAGAGAAACATCTTTGAGCTTTACTGCCCAACGAGTCAAAGGAAGGATTTTATTTACTTCATCTTCTTTATAAGAGATATGATACTTAAGTGCCTGCAAATTCATCGTAGATGGACAGAATCTAGAAACTTCAACTATCTTCAATAACTCATCTCTAGATAGTTTGATACTATTGTCATAATTCCTAAAGCTTCTAGATTTCTTTACAAGTTCACTAAGCATAATAATCTCCAAAGAAATTATCTCATACTAAAAATGAAAAAGACACTCCATTAGAAAAAAGAGTGTCTTGAAAAGGTAAAAAAAAACAAGGCAGCGTCCTACTCTCCCGGATACGAAATCCAGTACCATCGGCGATGGAGTGTTTCACTGTCGTGTTCGGGATGGGAACGTGTGTTTCCACTCCTCCAGGGCCACCTTGAATTCCATCTCGATACATGAGTGATCATATATCTGATGGAATCTGGAAAAAAATTCCAGAAAGAAAAATAAAAAACCTGGCAGCGTCCTACTCTCCCGGATACGAGATCCAGTACCATCGGCGATGGAGTGTTTCACTGTCGTGTTCGGGATGGGAACGTGTGTTTCCACTCCTCCAGGGCCACCAGGAAATCCATATGGTACCATGAAGCTTCATGGGACTTATGGACATGTCCTCATTGGAAAAGAACGATGATATGGTCAAGCCTCACGGCTTATTAGTACCGGTAGGCTGAATACATTGCTGCACTTATACCTCCGGCCTATCGAACAGATAGTGTCTCTGTTTCCTTCAGGAGCCTCATGGGCTCGGGGATGTCTCATCTTGAGGAGGGCTTCCCACTTAGATGCTTTCAGCGGTTATCCCTTCCGAACGTAGCTACCCGGCACCTGCCGCTGGCGCGACAACCGGTACACCAGAGGTTCGTCCACCTCGGTCCTCTCGTA
>JAILRW010000149.1 GCA_024698005.1 Sphaerochaetaceae bacterium
ATCTCATTAATATACTATCGTTTTAATATTATATTTACTTATATCAATATGTCTTTGTTTATATTATTTATTCTTTATCACCATTTACTGATAGAGGCTGTATCTATAGTAGCATTCCATTAAAATTCAGCCTTATCTAACTATACGGCTTGTCTTACACTATCCTGTGTAATTTGTTTAATGGACACAGGTCCTCCTTATTATGAAGTTTGAGCTTGCAACAGTTTAGGTGATTCACGTCTTTTATTTCAGCTGTTTCTCATTCCTTATTTCTGGCGATATTTAGTTTTTAATTTTGGGAGTGACTGCTGTAAACACCTTATCTATACTTCAGAACTTCATTCCTTCATTTCCTTATTATTTTTAGTTTTTTATTCGATATAAAATATACTAACAACTATTATAAATTGTATTTCTTTTATTTAATACATACATAGTTACTATTTTTTTTATTTATCATTTAAATTTGTTTTCATATATTTTAATTTTAATTTTTATATAATAACAATACTATTATTCTATTTATTAATTTAGTATTTTAATTAATATTAGTTCATGATTATATTCTAAAATCTAAGAATACATTCAAATTCATATTTTACTTTGTATTTCAAGTATTCTATTTTCGTATTTATCAATTAATCATCTACACTTCTTTGAATATCAACTAAATATTGTTATATTTTAGCTATGGATAATACTTTAAAAATTGCAGTTATGATCGATGCTGATAATACTCAGCTTGCTAAGCTTGAAAGCGTTCTTCAGGAGATCAACTCCTATGGAAGAATAGTTGTCAAGAAAGCTTACGGTAACTGGAAAAAACAGAATCTAAAGAATTGGGAAGATGAAGTAAAAAGGCTTGCTATCGGTACTGTACAGCAGTTTGATTATGTAGCAGGAAAGAACGCTACAGACATATCCCTTGTTATAGATGCTATGGATATGCTTCATCGTGATAGGTATGATTGTTTTGCCCTTGTTTCAAGTGATAGTGATTTCACTCCATTAGCTATAAGACTACGTGAATCTGGTGCTTTTATTATCGGCGTTGGAGAGACAAAAACACCTGAAGCATTCAAGAATTCCTGTGATGAATTCATTCATCTGGAATACCTTGGTAAAGAGGATTTTTCCAAAAACTCTGTAGTCAAAACTTCAAAGCAAAAGAGCTTAAAAAACATCAATGAAGTTGAGGATACAGATGACTTTGAATATGGTCTGGATGAAATCCATAATTTGCTTTGGATCGCATATGAGAAGTTCCAGGACGATGAAGGATATTCCAATGTTGCATCCGCAGGTTCTTATATAAAAAGAGCTAAGCCAGATTTCAACCCAAAGCTATATGGTTTTGATAAGCTTCCAGACCTTATCGAAGCATATCCAGATAGATATGAAATCAAGAGATATAAGAACAAGAGAACAAATATTGTAGCCTACCGATGTCTATGACATTGTAAATGTAGATTTACAGTTAGTTAAAGTTCCTTACAATATTATAATTATTTGTTTTACAAACAGATATAAAATAACGAAGCCAAAGTTTTTTCCTTGGCTTCGTTACTTATTTAGCTTAACAAACTATCTGAAATTCTGATTGTAAGTTATCTTAAATAATCTCGAGAACTGTATAGTCCTTGTCCTCAACAGTCTTCTTCAGAAGAGCATCGTCAACAGGCTTGGAGAGCTTAACTATTGCAGTACCTGCAGTGTGGCTTGGTGTTGCTTCCACAACTCCATCAATTGCTTCAAGAGCCTTCTTTACAGTTGCCTCGCAATGAGGGCACATCATACCTTCGATCTTCATAGTTTTTTCGATCATTTTATTCTCCTTCTTTTCTAATTTAATTTCGTTCTGTTTTATCTTCTTGTCATGTCGTGCATCATGTACGTTTACAAGATTCAATCTGAGTGCATTTGTAACGACACAGAAACTTGAAAGGGACATTGCTGCAGCACCGAACATTGGATTGAGTTTCCAGCCAAATAGAGCTATGTAGCAACCCGCAGCAAGAGGGATTCCGATACAGTTGTAGAAGAATGCCCAGAAGAGATTTTCATGGATATTCTTTACACATTTTCTTGAAAGTCTTATTGCTCCAGAAACGTCCTTCAAACTGCTCTTCATGAGTACTACATCAGCTGCATCGATAGCGATATCAGAACCAGCGCCAATTGCAATTCCGATATCAGCAATTGTCAGAGCAGGAGCATCGTTGATCCCGTCTCCAACCATAGCAACCTTACCAGCTTCCTTGTGGCGTCTTACTACTTCTGCCTTGCCGTCTGGAAGGACACCAGCAACGACCTCTTCGATTCCAGCCTGTGATGCAATAGCCTTTGCTGTCTTCTCATTGTCGCCTGTAAGCATTACGACTCTAACACCCATATTCTTGAGTTCTTCAACAGCTTCCTTACTATCACTCTTGATCCTATCTGCAATTGAGATCATGCCTATAATTTTCTTGTCATAGCTGAAGACAATTGGTGTTTCACCTTTTGCTGCAGAACTATCGGCAATAGCCTTCATCTTCTTATCAAGGCCAACAACAGAATCGATGTATTTTACAGAACCACCAATGAGCTCTTTTCCATTGCAAATACCCTTAAGACCATTACCTGGGACAGCAGAGAAATCACTTACTTCATACCCTGTGATTCCTTTCTCTTCCGCCTTCTCAACGACAGCTATTGCAAGAGGATGTTCACTCTTCTTTTCAAGAGAATAAGCGAGCGTCAAAAACTCTTTTTCATCAACACTATCACCAGTGACCAAAGCTGTCACAGAAGGCTTTCCTTCAGTGATAGTGCCGGTCTTATCGAGAATTACGATCTGGCTCTTTCCTGTGACTTCAAGACTGCTTGCCGTCTTGAATAGAATTCCATTCTTTGCACCCACCCCATTTGCTACCATGATTGCAACTGGAGTTGCCAGACCAAGAGCACAAGGGCAGCTTATTACCAGTACTGAAACAGCTCTGGCAATAGAGAATGAAAGACTTTCACCAAGTGCCATCCATACGATGAACGTAATAACAGCAATTGAAATGACGGCAGGTACAAAATAGCCTGAGACAGTATCGGCAATCTTTGCAATTGGAGCCTTGGTTGCAGAAGCATCAGAAACCATCTTGATTATCTGAGAAAGAGTTGTATCTTCCCCTACTCGTTCTGCAACACATTTGATGAAGCCCGACTGGTTCATAGTACCAGAAAAAACCTTCGAATCTACTTCCTTATCTACAGGAATACTTTCGCCTGTAAGGGAAGATTCGTCGACAGCTGTGACACCTTCCACGACATGGCCATCCAAAGGAATTGCTTCACCTGGGCGCACAACGAAAATATCGCCCTTCTGGACGCTTTCAATGTCAACTTCGACTTCCTTTCCATCTTTCACGATCCTGGCCGTTTTTGGGGCCATTTTCATAAGCCCTTTCAATGCATCAGTAGTTCTTCCCTTGCTGTATGCTTCCAACGTCTTACCGATTGTAATCAAGGTGAGGATCATTGCTGCCGATTCAAAGTACAGATTCATGTGAAGGCTCATCATCATATGTTCATCGTGAATATTGCCTGTCATGAGGAGCAGACACACGAAGGACCAGATAAAGCTTACACCAGAACCCAAAGCTACAAGTGTATCCATATTAGGAGCCTTGTGAATAAGCCCCTTGAATCCACTTATGAAGAACTTGCGATTTATGAACATGATTATTATCGCAAGTACCATCTGCATAATCGCATTTCCAATGTAGTTTCCCTTGAAGAAAGGGATCATTGGTAGGCCAAACATATTGCCCATACCAAAGTACATCAGGACAAGGAGGAAGATGGCAGAGGTGTATAGTCTCTTTTTCAGTACTGGGGTTTCTCTATCAGCCAGAGCATCCTCAGCACTACTTCCTTTCTCTTCCTTCTTGCTTCCCTTGACTGAGGCACCATAGCCTGCATCTGTAACAGCCTTGATAATCTCCTCGTCTGAAGCAGTTCCTTCTATACCCATAGAGTTTGTAAGCAGGCTTACAGAACAGCTAGATACACCTTCCACCTTGCCAACAGCCTTTTCGACCCTAGCCGAGCAGGCTGCACAGCTCATTCCTGTAATATCATAATTTCTCATAAACAACTCCAAATGCCTTTCATTTCATGAATTTTTTCAATATATCCACAAGCTCATCAGCACTAGCCTGATCGTTACCTTCCTTGATGTCTCTGATAACACAAGTGTGGATATGTCTTGAAAGAATTTCCCGGGAAAGAGACGAAAGAGCTGCATTGGTTGCAGCAACCTGAGTCAGGATATCGATACAGTAAGCATCTTCTTCCAGCATCTTTCTGACACCTCTAAGTTGCCCTTCTATTCGGGATAAACGGTTGACCAGTTTCTTGTATTCAGCTTCAGATCTTTCTGTGTGACGTTTTGAACAACAGCATTTATTTTCCATGTGTCCAATATATACCCCCATAGGGTATTTATTCAATATCACTTATTATTGATTTTTTCTCCTTAGTAGTTTAAGTTCTTCTACCTGTATGGCTGTAGACTTAAAGAAAGAATTGAATCCAGAACAGGCCGCTGCTGCAGAAAAGATTGAGGGCCCAAGCCTAATTATTGCAGGAGCTGGCAGTGGCAAGACCAGGATGATCACTTTCCGTATTGCACACATGCTTGATAGCGGTATAGATGAAAAGAATATCCTCGCACTGACCTTTACAAACAAGGCAGCAAAAGAGATGAGTGAAAGAATTCGCTCTCTGACAAATAAACCGCTGAAGAGTCTTACAACCACTACTTTTCATAGCTTTGGAATGGGTCTACTGAAGCAGTATATCCAGTATCTTGGATACAAGAACAACTTTACTATCTACGACACCAACGACAACACTGCACTTTTGAAGCAAGTAATTACATCACTTGGATATCAGCTGGCAGATTACAACACATTCACTCTTCTTCAGACATTCTCGGATCTTAAAACAGGAAGGGTCAGAGAGATTGAAAACAAGAACAGTGCATTGAATGAAATATATCAAGAATGGCTAAAGAGCCAGAAGGCATATAACGTTGTCGATTTTGATGATCTTATTGTCCTTCCTATCAGGCTATTTGAAAAGCGCCCTGATGTGCTTGAAAAGGTCCAGGACCGTTTCAGATATATCATGGTCGATGAATTTCAGGATACATCGCTTCTTCAATACAGATTTGTCTCCATGATCGCAAGCAAGTATCACAATATTTCTGTAGTTGGCGATGACGACCAATCTATCTACTCATGGAGAGGTGCAAACTACCAGAATATACAGATGTTCGAGAAGGACTTTCCTGAAAGGCAGGAGTTCAAGCTAGAGAGAAACTACAGATCCACAGGAACAATTCTAGAAGCAGCCAACACGTTGATCACACACAACGAAGAGAGAAAGAAGAAAAAGCTTTGGACTGAATCAGACAAGGGAAGCAACATCTTCATCATAAGACCAATCGATGGTGAAGATGAGGCGATGATAATTGCTGAATCAATAAAGAGAAGAGCAAAGCAGCAAGGACTTTCATACTCTGATTTTGGAGTCCTTGTAAGAACTAATTCTCTTTTGACTACTCTTGAAAATGCACTGCTCGAATATGGCATTCAGACACAGGTATCGGGTGGCCAAAGCTTTTTTGACAGAAAGGAAATAAGAGATCTTATCTGCTATCTCAAGCTTATTGTAAACGATGAAGATGATGTTTCTCTTCTTAGAATAATAAACACCCCACGAAGAGGTATTGGTCGTGTTTCAATTGAGAAGATCAGAGCCTATGCAGAGAAGAAGAATATCTGTCTTTTTGATGCACTATCTCAGTTTGCCTATGCAGCCGACTCCCCAGTAAAAGGAAAGAGCCAGGAGGCAATGAAGCGTTTCACAGAGCTCATGCTTTCATGGCAGAACGAACTGAAAAACAACAGGAAGGCCTATCTCTTACAGAACATCATCGATGAGATCGACTATAGAGGTATGCTCTGTGAAGAGTATCCGGATAATCAGAAGATGGTAGACTTCAAGATGCGTTCACTGGAATTTCTAAAAGACAGAATCAAGCGCTTTGAGAGATCCAATCCGGATTCCACTATGCGTGATTACCTCAATTTGATGAGTATCGCAGGAAAGGAAAATGATGATGAAGAAGATAGAGGCAAGGTCAATCTGATGACAATGCATGCATCTAAAGGTCTCGAGTTCGACACTGTCTATCTTGCTGGAATTGAAGACAATATAATTCCATCCTCAAGAGCGCTTGAAGAAGATCCAAAAGCAATCTTCGAGGAAAGAAGACTATTCTATGTAGCAATAACAAGAGCTAGAAAAGAGCTCACTATCAGCCATTGCGAAAAGAGAAAAGACAGAATGGGTGATGAACACCTATGCATTCCATCTAGGTTTCTTGAAGAAATTCCAAATACTCTATTTTCAGAGGAAAACGAAAATCTACCAGGAAGCACTATCGAAGATAAGCTTGGTATGCTCGATGACTTCCTGGCAAAATTTGATTGTTAGTTACCTAACTTCTTTTGTAGCAACAAAGTATTCTTAACATCCATGTAAGAGCAATAGAATGGATAGCTTGGAAGTTCTCCTTCTGTAAACTTCTTCATGTTGATAAGCACGTTTGCAATTGCATACTCATCTTCACTCAATATTGCATCTGGGAAGATGTTTTCAAAGACACATTTATTCTCAAAATAGATTCTGTCTATTACCTCAACTTCATTCTGAAGAGGATTTACATCCTCTCTGTGAGCGATGTGGCTTTCAATTTTTAGGGACTCTATATGTGTCTCATTCTTGTCATCAAGATAATAGAATGTAAAATCCTTGCAGCAACCCTTCTCTCCCTCAACATAGAAGCTGATTGGTCTGATAGGACTTCTGTAGCTTTCTGGTGTGAAATCTTCAAGAAGAACTCTTCCATCCTTGCTTTCGTAATAGGCTATTTCCCTATGGCTCTCTTTCATCGAAAGATCATTGAACTTTTCAAACCTTGAGAATGTCTGTCTTAATTCATATTCCTGACGCCTAGCAAAGACAGGCTCGAATATTCCATTGAAACCAAGGATACTTCTAGCTAAAGAAAAACCATGATAATCATGACAGAGTCCCATCCTGAGATAGGATCTTCTTCCTATTAATTCTGAATTTAAGATTTTTAACAGAGCTGAGAAACGAGGATATAGGTAATACTGCTCTGCAGTCATGAACTTATATCTTCCCTTGTCTACAAGGAGCTTAAAATCCTCAAGCTCTTCAGCAACTAAAGTAAGAGGTGTCTCCGACAGAACATCCATTCCATGTTCCAGATAAATCTTGGAAACTTTAGCAAGGTCCTTCTTGTATACTGCTATGACACAGAAATCTGGATTAAGCTCAAAGACTTCTTCATCACTCATTACGACCTTGTAGCCATAATTCTTCTCAATGAAGACTTTCTTTTCCTCATTTCTGACTTTTACACAAACAATCTCAAATAAGTCAGGCAACGACTTCGCTATTCTTAGATAGAACAAGCTTCTCCATCCCGAACCGATGACTGCAAAACGTATTTTTTCCATATCTAAACTATAACGCAGATTAATTAAATTCAGTGAAAAACTTGTTTTCAAATATCCATATTCTTTATGCTATTATCACAATGTAGGAGATAAATATGTTAAAGCCGACAAAAGAGTATAAATCTGCAAATTTCACTGCATCTCTTTCTGATGATCCTTCCGGAATTTGGTTTCTAGATGTTAAGTGCAAAACCGAAAAGAACGGTGTTAAAGGAACAGTTATAGGGCATATTCCTCTATGTATCCAGTTTGAACAACAGGATGATGGCACAGAAGAATTAGTGCTTTCAGTTATGGATGATGTAGATGATGAAATTGATGAAGTTCAGGAAGAAGAAGATAATATCATTACTTTTCCCTTTGGAAAAAAGAGATAATTACTATATAAAAAAGGCTATAGAATTATATAATTTTTAATATAAATCATATATTTTTGATTTCATTTTCTGCTTAATTTATTTAATATTTTATTAAATTTTGATTTAATAATGATTTGTATTTTTAATTTGTTTACAACAAATCCCAGAGATTTTTCTCTGGGACTTTTATTTAATCTATTGAGGAAGATTAATTAGTATATTTTTTAGAAAATTCTTTAAGAGCAAATCTAATTCCAGCAGCCCAGCTAAGACCCATATCATCAAATAGATCTTCCAACTCTGCCTTAAAAGAAGGTTCAATTGAGAATGTAGTAAGAACTTTTTTCTCTTTTGGAGCTCTACCACTAGATGCAAAAACTTCTTTAGCTTTACTATGACTTAAGCTCTCTTCCTTATTTAAAACTTCCTCATTTCTAATAAGTGCCATTTTTGTAATTCCCCTTTATTATATTACTTTTTCCAAACATCTTTATTCAATTTACTGAACGCTTCGAGAGTTGCAGTTTTCATGCCCCTACCCCTAACCTTAAAAAGCTGTGGACACTTATTTGCTTCCTGTGCTTTTCTAAAAATAGGATCAACAGGAATCTGATAAACCTTATATTTGCCAGATTCCATAGCAGCCGCATAAATATCTTTGTGCTGTCTGATCCTAGTATCAAAAGAATTAATAATTATCTTATCGTGCCTAACAGAAGCACGCATATTCTTTCTAAGCTTAGACAGCTCATGAATAAATATCTGGAGACCATCGAGACTAAATACTTCGCTTGTCATTGGAGAAATGACCTCATCACTTGCAATAAGTGCTGAACGCTCCAAGCGACCAAGACCAGGAGAGAGATCCAAAACAATACGTTCGTACTTTTGAGAAACATCTCCGACAAGATCTAGAAGTACATAAGGCTCTTCAGCAAGTTTAGTTTCTGAATATATTTTTAATGTACCGCCAACACCAAAGGTTGGAAGTATATATAGGTTATCAACACAAGGGACCTTTACGATTGCATCATCTACGAAACAACGTCCCTGTAAAACATCTGATAATTCAAATTTAGGAGTATTCTCAAGAAACCAAGAGGAAACATTTCCCTGAGGATCGCAATCAATAATTAATGTCTTTTTTCCAGAAAGTGCAGACTGACAGGCAAGTGTACCTGATATGGTAGTTTTGCCGACACCACCCTTCTGAAGATGAAATGCAACAGTCTTAGACATAATTCCTTCGATAAACTCCTAATAATAATTATAAAATGTCTGAAATAATTAAACAATAATTATATATATAAAACATCAATAAATTTAGCATAACCTTATAAAAACATTAAATTATAATACTATTTCGATATAGATAATTAATCTTTATATTGTATTTTTATATAGTTTATAAATTATTATATTTAATATAGATTATTT
>JAILRW010000162.1 GCA_024698005.1 Sphaerochaetaceae bacterium
GCGCTCAAGTGGCTCTCTGATAACAATATTGAGTTCACCTCTATAGATCTGAAAAGCCAGTGGCCAAGTAAGCAAGAGATGAGAGAGTATATTGAAAAGAGTGCTCTTCCTTTGAAGAAACACTTCAATACAAGTGGAGTGCAGTACAAGGCGCTTGAGCTATCAAAGAAGCTTCCTCTCATGAGTGAAGAGGGAGCTCTGGATATACTCACTTCAGATGGAATGCTTGTAAAGCGGCCACTGCTAATTGCTGATGATCTTGTCCTAGTTGGCTTCAAGGAAGAGGAGTGGGAGAAGCAGCTCCTTTAAACTTCAACACTGAACATTACTTCTTCTGTGTCCAATCTTCTGACTGTGAAAAGCCCATCTTCATACAAACCGAAGGATGCAGGATTACCTCCCTTGGGAATAGCGACAGAGCCTGGGTTGAAGATAACTCTATCATTCACTTTCTTTGCAACTGGCAGATGGGTGTGCCCATAGAGGAAGCAACCACTTCCTGGGGGAAGGTTTTCTTCGTTGTATATGTGCCCATGGCTCAGTACCATCTCTGTCTTCCCATCAAAGACTACTGCAGTTGTGGAAAGGCAGGGGAAGGTGAGGACCATCTGATCTACTTCTGCTTCACAGTTTCCCCTTACTGCAATTATCTCATTTGAAAGAGAGTTCATTATCTCTATCACCTTCTTGGGTGCATAGGTTTCAGGAAGGTCATTCCTTGGCCCGTGGTAGAGTATGTCTCCTAAAATGATGAGCTTGTCTGCATTGTAGCTCTGATAGAGCTCTCTGACTCTGTTTGCAGCTTTTTCTGAGCCGTGTATATCGGATGCAATAAGAAATTTCATATGGTGATGTTAATTTGTCCTTTACTTATTTTCAACAAACAAAAGTTAGATTAAATTCTTAGATATGAAAATTGAGCAATTCAAGGTCGGCCCGGCCGATGGTAAGGTCATATGCTATCTTCACGATAGCTTGGTAGGTGTGTGTGAAACCAATGCACTCCGTCCCGCTATCCTGCTCATTGCAGGTGGTGGCTATGAGCATATAAGCCCTAGAGAATCAGATCCTGTGGCAATGAAATTCTTTGCTCATGGAATAAATGTGTTCCTCCTGAAATACTCATGCGCTGAGAAGATAAAGATATCAAAGCCAATCTTTGAAGCAGCTGAGGCCATGTGCACCATAAGAAAGAGAGCAAAAGAGTTCTGTGTTGATGAAAATCAGGTTGCAATACTTGGCTTCTCTGCTGGAGGACATCTCGCTCTCAGCGTTGCTGCTTTAAGTGATGAAGCTATTCTATCTGCATACCCTGACTGTAGGCCAAACGCAGCCCTTCTCATATATCCAGTAGTCACTTCTGGTGAGTTTGCACACACAGGCTCCTTTGACTATCTGTGTGAAAGTGAAGAGGAGAGGGCATTCTATTCTCTTGAGAACCACATTGATGAGAAGATGATGCCAGTCTTCCTGCTTCATGCAGCAAATGATCCATCAGTTCCTGTGGAAAATTCTCTTCTGCTGGCTTCTGCTCTTTCAAGGAACAAGATTCCATTTGAAATGCACATCTATCCAGAAGGGGGCCATGGCTTTGCTACTGCAACCAAAGAGGTCGGTGTCAGAATTTCCTATAATAGGGAATGGACAGAACTTGCTGCAAGGTGGCTATTAACGCTTTTTGAGTACACTGAGTGAGTTGGAAAAATACTATTTACATTGTAAAATAATTTTCTGGAGGTCCATATGCTGCTTGAAAGACGAATGACAAGAAATCCTATAACTGTCTCTCCGGAGCTCAGAGCCTACGAGGCACTTGAGCTTATGAAGAAAGAGAAGGTGCGCCGTTTTCCTGTACTAGATATAAGAAAGAACCTTGTAGGTGTGCTTTGTGAGAGAGATCTTCTTAAGGTACCATCTCTGACTGAATATCTTGTCAAGGACCTCATGACTACAGAGCTTGTAACTGTAGACAGGCAGACTCCTTGCGAAGATGCTGCAAGAATAATGATTGATCAGGAGATTTCTACTCTCCCTGTAATGGACAATGGAAAGCTCATTGGTCTTATCACAAAGAGTGACCTTTTCAATATCATCCTTGAGCTCTTTGGTGCTAGGCACTTTGGTGTCAGAGTTGAATGTATCGTTGAAAACCGTCCTGGTATGATTGCAACCCTTGCACACTCAATTGCCATCATGGGGTGGGATATCATCTCATTTGGTACCTTCCAAGGTAATGATCCATCTTCAGCACTCTGTACCATAAAGGTAGAAGGCTGTACTACTGATGAACTCAAGGAGGTCCTTGAAGGCCTCTGCAGAGAGATTCTGGATATAAGGGAAGCCTGATGGGAAAGAAGAAGAGAGGCTTCTCTCAGCAAGATAGCATCATTGAAGAAAAGCGCAGAAAGAGAGCTGAAGAAAAAGAGATAATTGATAATTCTCCATTCAAGAACATAGTTCTAAAGGAGAAGAGTGACACCCTTTCAAAGAACAAGGGCAAGATCAATCCTGCCTTACCAAAACATAAAAGTTCAAAAAAACCTCATGAAATTGTTCAGGGCTACAACCCTAATGCCAGCTTCGCTGATATCCTCGCTTCCTGGGAGACTACAGGAAGTCCCTATGCTCTTCCTGATAGAAAGAGGGCTGAAGAGATAAAGCAAAGCCAGACCAGCTTTGCTGAAATCTTTGCAGCCTGGGAAGGAAAGAGTGCTCCAATGAAGAAGAGCGAGAAGCCTTTAAAGAGAGTAAGTGAACCATACAAGCCAAAGAAAAGCTTTGAAGACATTCTCAATTCTTATGAAGGTAAGAAGAGTGTTCAGAGTGATTCCAGTGAAAAGGTAAAGAAGCCAAAGGATAAGACACCTTACAAGAGAAGCAGTGAAAAGTATGAAGGCAGTGTAAGCTTCGGTGAGATCCTCTCAAGTTATGAAAACAAGAATTCATTCGTTCCTTCTGATGGAAAACAGAAGATAGAGAAGGTAGAAAAGGCCACCTTCTTTAAGGAGAAGGAAGAGGATGATGAACGTCCTAGCAATGTTGCCTGGTCCGTCTTTGGTGATAATGAAAAGATCGAAAGAGAGAGTGAAGCACAGAAAGCTGAGAATAAGGAGAAGAAGAGCTACAAACGTGTGAGCCCGAAGTATGAACCAAAGAGGGATTTTTCTGACATCCTCAAGGAGTTTTCAGAAAATGAAAAGGCTCCTGAAGTTGTAACCAAGGTAGAGAAAAAAGAAGAGAAGATTGAAAAGCCTTCCTTCTTCAAAGAGATGGAAGAGGATGATGAACGTCCTTCAACTGTTGCCTGGTCTGTCTTTGGTGATAACAAGCCAATAGAAAGAAAGAGTGAAGAGGTTGAGGCTGAAAAGGTAGAAGTAGAGGATACAGAGTACAAGAGAGTAAGCCAGAAGTATGAGCCTAAGAAGGATTTTGGAGAGATACTCAAGGAGTACGCAAAGGAAGAAAAGGCTCCTGAAATTGTCACCCCTGCTGCACAGGAGGAAGAGAAGATAGAGAAGGCTTCCTTCTTCAAGGAGATGGATGAGGGTGATGAGCGTCCTTCAACTGTTGCCTGGTCAATTTTTGGTGATAACAAGCCAATAGAGAGAAAGGTAGAAGCTGAAGAGCCAAAAGAAGAAGTTCCGGAGCAGGAGAAGGTAGAAGTTGTCAGACGCAAAGAGCCTGTAAAGAGTTCGCGTCTTTTCAGATCTTCTGTTTCTTCTTTGGAAAGCAAGAGCTTTGAAGAGCTGTTCAAGGAGAAGGGAGAGCTTGAGAAGAAGGAAAGGCGAAGAACTATTACTGAACTCAGGGCAATGCTTCCTGAAGTCTTTTTGGACCTTCACGGCCTGAAGCAGGATGAAGCTGAAGTTGAACTTGTTAATTTTATAGATGAAGCGATCAGGGAAGGTTTTGAGAAAATCTCCATAATCCATGGCAAGGGACTTCACTCCGAAGATGGGCAAGGTGTCCTCAAGGCTCTTACCTTGAGAGTGCTTGAAAGCAAGAATTGCGTCAGAGAGCTCTACGCTCCTAAGGAACAGTATGGTGGGGAAGGAGTTCTTTGGGTAATTCTGAAAAAGGAATAAATGTTAAGGCATCATTTGATGCCTGACAGATAAATTTGTTGATTTGAGCATAAATAAAGAGCACCAATCGGTGCTCTCTTATGTTTTAGCGCTCTCTGTAAACGATGCGTCCCTTTGAAAGATCGTATGGGGAAAGCTCGACCTTGACAGTATCGCCAGGTACAATTCTGATATAATGCTTTCTCATCTTTCCTGAAAGGTGTGCAATGATGACGAGCTTATTGGTAAGCTCTACACGGAACTTAGTGTTAGGGAGAGCTTCCTTAACAACTCCTTCTACTTCTATAGCTTCTTCTTTAGCCACATTTCCTCCGAAATAAAAACTTTGTATAAAAGTCGTTATTGAGTATAGATTTTATAAACCCATGCTGTCAAGAATTCTCTCTTTTGCTTGAAAATAAGAAAACTTCATGTAATATAGATAGAACAGAAAGAAATGAAGAAACTTTTTATAATACTTTTTATCAATATTTTCCTTCTCTCTCTTTTCGCAAAAGGTGTAAAAGAGGATGAAAAGGTCGTAATAGAATACTGGACACACGAAGATGCCAACAGACAGGTATTGGAGGACAGATACGCTAGAGAGTTCATGGAGATGAACCCTGGAGTCACTATTATTATAAAGCGATTCTCTTCCTTCAAGATGCTATCATTGGTAATGAACGCTTTTTTGGCCGGTGAAGGTCCTACAATGTTCAACCTCACAAGTGTAGAGGCTTATCAATTCATTGAAGGTAATATGGTTGCTCCTGTTGACTATCAGAGTGTTGGATACTCAAGTCTAGAGGAGCTTGAGAAGGCCTATATGGACGGTTCTCTGGATCCTTGCAAATATGATGGAAAGCTGTATGGACTGCCTCTTGAGATGACGAACTGGTCAATCTATGTGAATAAACGCATCTTGAGAGAGGCTGGAATAGATCCAGATACTGAGTATCCAAGAACTTGGGAGGACATGGTCGAGCTTTCAAAGAAGCTGGTCGAGAGGGATTCTAACGGTATTCTTTTAAAGAGAGGCTTTGACTTCAGATATCCTTACTACCTTGAAGCTATGGTACCAATGGTAGAACAGCTTGGAGGTCATCTGGTAAGTGAGGATGGGACTGAGGCTATTATTGGCAAGGATGCTTGGGTCAAATGGCTGACCTTCATGAGAGATTGGGGTCCACTTGGTCTGAACCTTGGCTCTCCTACCTATAGAAATGCACGCTATCTTTTCAATTTGAATGATGGACAGGTTGCCATGGCCAATACTGGACTGTACCAGGAAGCGAGAATAAAGAGTGAAAATCCATTGTTCTATGAGAGTGATGATTGGATGGTAATACCTTTCCCCCTCTTCAAGGATAGTGTAAAAGATGTATCAGCTTGCTATTATGGCCAGTATTTGATGGTTAACTCTTCTGCTTCAAAGAGAACTCAGGAGCTCTCATGGGCGTTTATCGGTTATCTACTGGATCACTCTGTTGAATATCTTGAAAAAGTAAACATCATGCAGCCGACCCATGAGCTTTTCAGATCGGAGACCTATCGCTCAATGCCATATTCCGATGTGTTCACAGATGATATCTCCAGAGGACATGCGCTTTATATCTCATCTTGTTCCAATGAGCTTCAGAAACTTCTAGGAGAGGCAGTCGAGTCAGTAATGCTTCAGGGAATCGCCCCTGAAACTGCCTATTACTTTTTAAAGAGCAGTGCGCAGGAATTGCTGGATGAGAGTTAGAAGCGAGAGTCTCTGTACTGAGTAGGGGACTGACCTAAGAAACGCTTGAATATCTTTGCAAAATAGCCTGGCGTAGGAAATCCACAGCTAATGGCAATCTCACTGATATTGATACCTTCCTTCTTCATGAGCTCTACTGCCTTGTTGATCCTATAGGCATTGAGGTATTGAAGGAAGTTTATACCGGACTCCTCCCTGAAGAGGGTGGAGAGGTGGTTTTCAGAAAGCTTTGCAAATTCAGCTGCATCAGATAATCCGATAGGGGAAGCGTAGTTTTCTCTGATAAAGCCAATTACGCAGTTGATCTGATGATTGTTGACAGTGCGGGGTAGTTTGATTGCTTCTCCTGTGTTGCCAGTTCTCAGTGAGCTTTCCTTCTTGTGCTCCTCTCTGATCCTTGTTGAGAGCTCCTTCAAGATGTTCTCAAGCTCTTCATCATCAACTGGTTTTTCCAGATAGTCATATACACCAAGCTGGATTGCCTTCCTGGTATATTTGAAGTCTGTATACCCAGAAAGGACAATGACGTTCTGATATAGAAGATTGCAGGATGCGACCATTTCAAGGCCATCCTTCTTTGGAAGCTTTATGTCAGTTAGAACGATGTCAGGTGCAGTTTCATTGATAAGTCTTTCACCTTCCTCACCATCGGAGGCAGTTGCTGTGACAATGATACCTAGTTCGTTCCAACGGATGGTGTTGAGTAACTCCTTGAGCATAATTTTTTCATCCTCAACTATTATTAAGGATAGAATTTCTCGTTCACTCATCTGCACCCCCTTTTGCCTTTTCCACTGGAAGAACTATTCTAGACATTGTACCTCCATTTTCTCCATTTTCAATTGAAAAAATGAAATTATCCCCATATTTTAGCTTTAAACGCATATATATATTGTAAATACCAACATGGCCAGAGTTCTCAAGTTTTGTAAAATCCTTGAAAAGGTCAGGATTCTCAAGTCCCTTTCCATCATCAGAAACAACTATTTCAAGCTTGTCACCCCTGAGATGGACAGAAATGGTTACACACCCCTGTTTGCCAGATTCCTCAAGCCCATGCAGTACTGCATTCTCGATAAGTGGCTGGATTATGAGTTTAGGAGTTACCATATCAAGAGTCTCTTCATCCACATCTATCTTGTAGTCGATGGTATCTTCAAATCTGATCTTCTGAATCTTTAGCCAAGCTTCGCAGAGCTTGAGCGCTTCCCTGATAGTAGATTCAGGGGAGTTGTTTGTAAGGGATGAACGGAGAAGACGTCCCAGCTCCACACTGATTGTATAGATTTTGTATTCACCATCCAGCCTTGCCAATGCCTTGATTGTGGATAGGGTATTGAATATGAAGTGAGGATTAAGCTGACTTTCCAGAGCCTTTCTTTCTGCCTCTCTCAGTTTTCTCTCCTCCTCAGCTCTTGCTTCCATAAGGAGAGACAATCGATTGACCATGAGATTGAAGGAATTAGCAAGTGTATCGAATTCAGTAATTCCGGTTTCGCTATCAAGCTTTATGTCCAGCTCATCCTTTTCAACTCTTCTCATTGTCATGATCATCTTATTTAGGCGTTTTGAAACTGAATTGGAGAAGATGAGAGCGAAAAAGATAGAGAAAACAAGTCCAAAGAAGAGTGTAATTGTCAGGGCCTTGAAAATACTATCTCCAGTGTTCCTGAAAGGCTCTGGGTTCGTTATCGAAATCAGCTGGAAGGTGTTGAAGTTGATCTTTGAGACAACCATATTCTTGTTCTCTATATCAGGGAACTTGTCCATGGTTCCAGCTGCATCTGTGTGAATTAGTGAGTAGCCGATAAAACTATTCTTATCGACAAGTATTTCATCTGCAAATAGTTCGCTACCTTTCAGTTTAGGAACGACAGCCTCTGAATATACATCTATTATTACATAACCAATCAGATTCGAATCCTTATCAAGTATTCCTCTAAGGATTGAAAAGAGGATTCTATATCCCCTGTTGGAAACCTTGTTCTGTCCTATCGCAATTATGGAAGCCCTAGGATCTCTTTGTATTCCCATTGCTTCACTGAGTATATTTCCCTGTTCTCTGTCATTGTTGTGTATTCTTATGTCGTAGTTTTCCGGGAAAACACTTGTTGAAAGTCTGATCGAGCCATCCTTGGAAAGAATGTGGGCATCTGCAAGATATGTGTCTCCCTTCATTGTCTCAAAAAGGGTTGTATATAAATCGGAAAAGCTTTTATTTTTGCCTTCCAGAACAGATAGCACACTGTCGGATGAGGATATAACATAGGCCTTGTGCCTATAGCTATCCATCACATCCATTATGATATCTCTGTCCGTTTCCAGTCTCAGTGCTGCCTGGTGACTCAGATCATCTCGCAATCTATCTTCTCTAGCTATTGCGTTGTACACAGTTAGAGAGAATGTTGGAAATAAAAGAATCAACAGAAAGTAGGCTAGAAGACGTGTAAAAATACTTGTCTTCGGCTTTTTCATCCATTTTATTTTATCATAGCAGAAATGGCTCTGCCAACTTGATATGAAATTGATTTAGGCATACTCTATGCCCATGAATTCACTAGCGAAGTTTATTGAAAAGAATGATGGAAAGATAAATGCTGAAATGGCAATGTATCTTGGTGCACTCGAAACAGTTAGAAAAGTTTCTCCTGAAATTGCTAGTAGCATAGTTCATGAGCTTTCTGACCAGAGAACAGAATATCTCAAGCTGATAGCAAGTGAGAATTTCTCTTCTATTGCAGTCCAGAGTGCTATGGGTAATTTGCTTACTGACAAGTATGCAGAAGGGTATCCAATGCATCGTTTCTATGCAGGCTGCGATAATGTCGATGCAATAGAGGCTCGTGCATGTGAGTTGGCCTGCAAGCTCTTTGGTGCCGAGCATGCATATGTCCAGCCACATTCAGGTGCAGATGCCAACCTTTGTGCATATTGGGCAATCCTTTCCCAGAAGATAGAGATGCCAGCTCTTGATACTCTCGGGGTCACTAATGTATCCCATATGAGCCAGGAAGACTGGAACAGGATAAGAGCTCTCTGTCACAACCAGCGTCTTATGGGTCTTGACTACTACTCTGGTGGACATCTGACTCACGGCTACAGGCAGAATATCTCTGCTCAACTCTTTGAATCATACTCATACACAGTAAACAAGGAGACTGGACTCATCGATTATGAGGAACTCAGAAGACAGGCTGAAGAGGTCAAGCCTCTCATCCTGCTTGCAGGTTACTCTGCATATCCAAGAAAGCTCGACTTTAAGAAGATTGCCGAGATTGCCCACTCTGTAGGTGCTGTATTCATGGTCGATATGGCTCACTTTGCAGGACTTGTTGCAGGTGGCGTATTCACTGGAGAGTACAACCCTGTTCTCTGGGCCGATGTAGTAACTACTACGACCCACAAGACTCTCAGAGGTCCTAGAGGTGGTATGATCCTATGCAAGAGTGAGTTCGCTGAATCTGTAGACAAGGGCTGTCCTCTTGTAATTGGTGGACCACTTCCTCACGTAATTGCAGCAAAGGCAATTGCTTTTGAGGAGGCTCTTTCCGACTCCTATAAAGATTATGCAAGAAGGATTGTCGAAAACTCAAAGGCTATGGCCAATGCCTTTACTGAAGAGAATATCCCAGTTGCAACTGAAGGAACAGATAACCATCTGATGCTCATCGATGTCACAGGATTCGGTATCAATGGTCGTCAGGCAGAGAGCCTTTTGAGAGAGTGTGGAATTACATTGAATAGAAACGCTCTACCATTTGATAAGAATGGTCCTTGGTATACTTCTGGACTCAGAATTGGAACTCCAGCTGTAACTACTTTGGGTATGGGAGTTCAGGAGATGAAGCAGATTGCTTCTATCATTTCTGTAGTTCTCAAGAACAGTAAGCCAAAGATTCTTACCAAGGGTGAGAATGCTGGAAAACCTAGCAAGAACAAAGCTGTCTGTCCTCAAGAGGTAATAAGAGAAGCTAACTTGAGAGTTCGAGATCTCTTGAAAGCTTTCCCTCTATACCCTGAGCTTGACCTTGAATATCTTAAAGAGGAATTCCTTTTAGAGAATTAAAAGCAAAGCGTCCCGGATTTGATTGATTCTGGGACGCTTTCATTTTGTATAACGGTCTCTACAAATATTACTGCTCAGTCTACGATTTCTAGATCAGTTGCAAGAAAAATATACAAATAAAATATTTTATGTTGTTGCAATCTGTTGCAAAATCCTTTGACTTATCACTATTTCGGCTCGATAATTAATTAAACAACAACTTTTTTTTCGTTAAAGGAGCAGGCTATGGCAGACATCATGCGACCGATTCCTTTTAGGAATCTAGTAGAGAGAGTAGTAGGGGAACTCAAGAACCAGAAGTCCATCTTTGGAATCCACTATGATGAGTTCTATCATGACAAGGGGGAACACAAAGTACCTGTGTTCGACCAATACTGCACTATGCCACTGGGCCCTGCAGCAGGACCACACACACAGCTTGCGCAGAATATAATTACAAGTTATCTAGTAGGCTCAAGATTCATTGAGCTCAAGACAGTCCAGATCATGGATACTCTTGAGATTGCAAAGCCATGTATAGATGCACGTGACGAAGGCTACAACGCTGAGTGGTCCACAGAATATACAATCCCAAAGGCATTTGATGAATATCTCAAGGCCTGGATCATTGTTCATATGCTCCAGTGCTGCCAGCAGAATGGTGAATTCACAGAACCATCCTTTATTTTCAACATGTCTGTAGGATATAACCTTGAGGGCATAAAGCAGGATAGGATGCAGTGGTACATCGATTCTATGATCGATTGCTCAAGTGTTCCATCCTTTGAAGAGTACAAGAAAGAACTTGCACAGCTACTCGATGAAGGGCTTCTTTCTGGCACTCCATATGATGGTCTGGAAGAGAAGGTAAAAAAGATTTTGCCTCTCATCTCTCCTCACATCAGCCCAAACGTAACAATTTCAACCATGCATGGCTGTCCTCCTAAGGAAATTGAAGCCATCTGTACCTACATGCTTACAGAGAAGCACCTCGATACCTTCGTAAAGCTCAACCCAACACTTTTGGGCTACGATATGGTAAGAGGAATCCTCGATGACCTCGGATATGGCTATGTCGGATTGAAGAGAGATACATTCACAAAGGATTTGCAGTATCCAGATGCAGTAAGCATGCTCACAAGGCTCATCGCACTTGGCAAGCAGGAGAAGAAGGTCTTCGGTGTCAAGCTCACCAATACCTTGGGATCTGTAAATGATCAGGGACAGCTACCTGGAGATGAGATGTACATGTCTGGAAGAACTCTTCTTCCAATCTCAACAACAGTTGCAAGGAAGCTTTCTCATGAGTTTGGTGGAACTCTTCCAATTTCTTACTCAGGTGGAGCAAATGCACTCACTGTAAAGGATCTCTTCGAAACTGGTATCAGACCTATAACTCTTGCAACAGATATGCTCAAGCCAGGTGGTTATTCAAGACTTACCCAGCTTGCTGAAATCCTCAACACAAGTGACGCTTGGGACATGAAGAAGATCGACCTTGATAAGCTTGATAAGCTCAATGACAAGGCTCGTGACCCTGAATATATCATAAACAAGGATTTCAGAGGCACTGATAGAGTAAAGATTGGAACTCCTCTTTCGTTGACCGACTGTTATGTCGCTCCATGTGTAGAAGCTTGTCCAATCCATCAGGATATTCCTGAATACATCCAGCTCATGGGTG
>JAILRW010000022.1 GCA_024698005.1 Sphaerochaetaceae bacterium
AATCATGGCAAAGCTTATCGTAAACGGCTTCATCAAGGAGCAGTGTAATCCTGTATACATTGGTGACAAGCGAATTCTTGAAAGAGCTTTTGAAATAATCCATGAAAGTGCTCCTATTAGAGTTATCAAGGATGTCAAAGAAGCTGATTTCGATTCTGATGCTGTCCAGCTTATCGATCTTAAGGATGCTGATCCAGCAAAGTGTGCAGTAGGCCAGGTTTCTGTTGAGGGAGGCAAGGCTTGCCTTGATGAACTGGAACTTGCAGCTGAACTCTGTAACAGCAAGGCCATCGAAGGTTTCTGTTTCGTTCCTCTTAACAAGGCAGGAATGAAGGAAGCCGGTCTTCACTTTGAAAGTGAGCATCACTATCTTGCAGATGTTTTTGGGCTTACCTGTCCATTTGGTGAAATCAACGTAGTTGGTTCAGTTTGGACTACCAGAACAACAAGCCATATCCCTATCAAGGAAGTTTCACAGAACCTTACTGTAGATAAGATCTATAGAGCAATCGTTCTTTGTGATACTACACTCAAGAACAGCGGTATAGCAGAACCAAGAATTGCTGTTGCAGCTCTCAATCCACACTGTGGTGAAAATGGACTCTGTGGTAGAGAAGAGATTGACGTAATCACACCTGCTATTGAAAAGGCTAAAGCAGAAGGTATAAAAGCCTCAGGTCCATACTCTAGTGACATCCTTTTTATCAGAGCTTTCAAGGGTGATTTCGATGGCGTAGTAACAATGTATCACGATCAGGGCCAGATTGCTTTGAAACTCAGGGGTTTCGATGAAGGAATCACAATTGGTGGTGGCCAGCCATATCCGATTGTTACCTGTGGACACGGCACTGCTTATGATATTGCAGGCAAGAATATTGTTAAGACCAGTTCTTTTGAGAATGCAGTCAAAATGGCAGCAAAGATGGCCAATCATATGGCAGGTAGGGCTTGATAATGGAAGAGAACACAACAAAGAAGAGTTTCTTTGGTCTTGTTTCTGACCATTTACCTCAGATTATTCCAATCTGTACTTCCATAATGTCACTTATCTGGATTTTCCTAGGACTTTCAAAGTACGGCTTCTGGGATGAGTACAAGGGACCAAAGACCGGCTTTTTCCCAACAATCATTGCATTTGTAATGCTTGCAATCTCCATATTCGCTCTAGTGACTTCAAAGAATTCGGCAAAGCCCGAATTTGATAGAGAGAACTGGATGGCAGCTCTTGGAATGCTTTCAATGGTCCTGATGAGCTACATCGTAGGCATGGAACTTTCAATCCTGATTTTCATGATTCTCTGGCTGAGAGTATATGAAAAGTGCACTTGGAAGGTCACTGCAATTACAACAGCAGTTGTAATGTTCATCGTTATCGGAGCTTTCAGGCTTTGGCTTGGAATCCAGTTCCCAATGGGTCTGTTTTCCTTGATTTTGGGTTGAAGAGAGGTGCTGTATGTCTAATTTTTCAATGCTTTTCAACGGTTTTTCCGTAGTATTTACATTTCAGAATGTTGCAGTATGTCTTCTTGGTGCAATCCTGGGTCTCATTGTAGGTGCAATGCCTGGTATTGGATCTCTTGCAGGTGTAGCTCTCTTGCTGCCACTTACATATAAGTTCAATCCAACAACAGCAATCATCCTGCTTGGTTCCCTTTACTATTCGAACATGTACGGTGGTTCCTTCAGTGCAATTCTCTTGAATATCCCTGGAGATAGCCCTGCAGTTATGACCATGCTTGATGGTTATCCAATGGCAAAGAAGAAGGGTAGACCAGGTCAGGCTCTCTTCACAGCCAATATGGCCTCCTTCATCGGTGGTACTATCGGTATGATCATCCTCACATTCCTAGGACCTGGTCTTGCCAACGTAGGTCTCCACTTCGGTCCTCAGGATATGACATCATTGTTGCTTGTTGCTATGACAAGTATCGGATGGCTCGTAGGAAAGAACCCAACACAGGGTGTAATCCTCACTATGATAGGTATTCTGCTTGCCTGTATCGGTATGGATCCTCAGTCAGGTGCTCCTCGATACAACTTCGGCAACATGTATCTGATGGGAGGTGTTTCCTTCGTTCCATTCGTTATCGGTACAGTTGGTTTCTCACAGGTTCTGAGACTTATGTCCGAAAGGAACGAAAAGGTCGATGACGATAAGATGGTAAAGCAGAAGCTCACGATCAAGGGCTCTCTTCTTAGCTTGCATGACTTTAGAAGATTGCTTCCTCCTGCAATCCGTTCCGGTATCCTAGGAACTTTCGTAGGCGTTCTTCCTGGTGCTGGTGCAACTACAGGTGCATTCCTTGGCTACGCCATGAACAAGGCCTTCAAGAGTGAAGAGCCATTTGGAACTGGTGCTATTGAAGGTATTGCTTCCTGTGAGGCTGCAAACAATGCAGCTGCAGCTGGTGCATTTGCTCCTCTGCTTGCTCTCGGTATTCCAGGCTCTGGAACTGGTGCTGTCTTGCTTGGTGGCCTTATGATGTGGGGCCTCAACCCTGGACCACTTCTCTTTACCAATAATCCAGATTTCGCTTGGGGGCTTATCTCATCACTCTTCCTTGCAAACCTGTTGACTCTCATGATCGCAATTGGAGTAATCCCATTCCTGATCAAGATCCTCACAGTACCAGTCAAGGTAATTATCCCAGTAGTTCTCGTCATCTGTATGGTCGGTTCCTATGCCAATACCTATTCAATGTACGGTGTTGTCATCATGATCGTCTCTGGTGTCGTCTCCTACATCTGTGAAAAGAGTGGTTACAGTACTGCTCCGATGTTGCTTTCATTCGTACTTGCTCCTCTGCTTGAGAGCAATATGAGAAAGGCATTCATCACCAGCCAGGGCTCTGTAAGCATCTTCTTCACAAGTCCTATCTCATGTACCTTCATGATCATCCTATTTGTTATCGTGCTTACTCCGGTCATCCGAGGAATCCTGAAGGGTGTAAAAAACAAATAATTGACTGTTAGTCATTTAATAAAAAAGGAGAAAAACAAATGAAAAAGTTTTTGTTGATTGCTCTTGTTGCAGCACTGGTTCTTCCTTTGTTTGCAAATGGATCTCAAGAATCAGCTTCCTCAGCAGGCTTTGCACCTACTAAGGATATCACATGGTATTGTACCTCTAAGCCAGGTGGTGGATCAGATATCTATACTCGCGCTATTTCTGATGCTGCTACAGCTAATGGCTGGCTTTCAAAGGCTCCTCTTGTAAACTACAAGACTGATGGTGCTGGTGAAATTGGTAGAAATGAAGTTGCCAACACAAAGCAGAATGCAGATTATACTCTTCTCACCTTCAACAGTGGTGACCTCATGCCAATGGTTGCAAACACCAATAATAGAATTAAGAATTTCACACCAATTGCTATCATGGCAACTGATAAGCAGCTTCTCTTCGTAAACCCAGAGAAGGCTAAGTACAAGACATTTGCTGATGCAATCGCAGCTGCAAAGGCTGGTACCCAGGTTGTTATTGCAGGTTCCAAGGGTGACGACCTCGAGCTTTATGGAATGCTTATCAAGGAACTTGGTCTCAAGGAGAACCAGATGGCTTACATCACCAATGACTCCACAGCTGATGCTATCACCAGCGGTCTCGGTGGCCACGTTGACTTCGTTATGTCAAAGCCAGCTGCTGCAAGTGAGTACGTAAAGGCTAACATGCTTGTTCCTGTTCTTGCTCTTTCTACTTCTAGATTTGCAGGCAACCTCAGCAGTGCTCCAACACTCAGCGAAGTTGACTCCAAGTATAACAACGTCGAGCTCCCAGTTTGGAGAGGTGTAGTTGGTCCAGCTAACATGAGTGAAGATGCTGCAAAGTTCTACTCCGATATGCTCAAGAAGGTTTCTGAATCCAAGGAATGGAAGGAAGGCTATCTTGCTTCTTACTCCCTCGAGAGTTCCTACATGGATTATCAGGAAGCAAAGGCATATATGGAGAAGTACGAGGCTGACTATCTCAAGAAGATTGGTAAATAATAATTCTTAATTGTTGTCTATGGGGCTGTCTCAATTATGCGACAGTCCCATTCGTACTATAATGGAAAAGGGTAAAAATATGAAAAGATTGATGCTTCTTCACACAGTAGATTCTGTATATAGGACATTTGGAGCTGAGTTGGCTCGTGTAGTCGGGGATGATGTAATTATTGATAATATGCTGGATACATTTCTAGCAGATGACCCAGCCAGACACAATGGAATCTTTTCAAAGGCAAATAAGCTTAGGCTTATTCACGATCTTGAAAGCTGCAGTCTTGCACATCCTGACGTAATAGTTGTTTCTTGCAGTAGCCTTTCTCCTTATATTCCTGAGCTAAGAGCTTATATTGAAACACCTATTATTTCGATTGATGATGCAATGTGCAGGAAAGCCCTTGAAAAGGGGGCAAAGATTGCAGTACTTGCAACTGCACAGAGTGCACTTGAACCAGCAAGATGGAAACTGTCTCTATTTGCCAAGGAAAAGAATATCGATCTTACTCTTGAATCATTCTGCAATGGGGATGCAATTGCTGCCCTAAAAAAAGGAGATAGAGAGACACACGATAAACTCATTCTAGAAATGGCTAGAAAGGTCTCTCCTGATTGCGATGCAATTGTTCTTGCACAA
>JAILRW010000038.1 GCA_024698005.1 Sphaerochaetaceae bacterium
TATTGAAGGAAGGAACTATTTCACATTTCCTCCTATCACCTTCTCAGAAGAAAAGCTGTTTAGCGACATGCTTGAAGCTGTAAAGGGATATGACAAGGTAACAATTGGCCTGAATAATATCTCACAGGTTCGCTTTGCAAAGGCGCACCCTGAGTATGATTACTTCATTGATGTCTTCCTGTACGTTTCAAACCGCTTCACTGCAGAAGAGTTTGTCAAAGAAGTTCCAAACCTGATTGGAGGATATCTTTGGTTTGAAAGAGAAGAAAAGGAAGGCTCTTGGCCTTTTGAGCCAACAGTGCTCGACTATGCTCCACCTGTTTTCATCTCCCGCACCTGCTATCGCCATGACGCTATGGGCCTTTCCTGTACAGGTTGTTCCTTGAAGGAAGATTTCCACATCCGTCAGATGGATGAAAACTTCACAGTAAAGGTAAGAAACTGCATTACAGTGGTTAAAAGAGATTAATCAGGGCAAAAGAATGGGGACTACAGTGTAGCCCCCAAATTTAAATTCCTGTACTTGTGCAATTATTTATTTAAATACTTGGAAACAAATGCTTCAGCATTCTGGATTGAACCACCAGCTGCGCCCTTGACGATGTTGTTGACCATCAGAACGAAACCAATCTTTCCATCCTTCTTCTTACATCTACCAGTGTATGTGACCATACCCTGTGGCTTTCCCCAGAAAGCGAGCTTCTGCTGTGGCATAGTTGGATCTTCACAGTAGACAACTGGCTGAGCTGGAGTTGAAGGAAGGTCTGAACACTCTTTGAAGTCCTTCCATGCCTGGATGACATCTTCTGGTTCTACATCCTTCTCAAGGTCGAGCCATACTGTCTCAAGGTGACCTACGATGACAGGAACTCTGATTGTGAATGGGTATACTTCAGGATTGATTGAGAGAATCTTCTTGATTTCCTTATCAATCTTCTCCTCTTCCTTACCGATGTATGGGATACATGTTCCAAAGATATCCAGAGTTGAGAGACCAGGATAGCCTGCACCTGATACTGCCTGATATGTACTTACGTGAATTGTCTTGATACCGAACTTCTTCAGTGGTGCAAGAGCCATTGCCAGGCCGGTTGTAGAACAGTTTGCATTTGTTACAACAAAACCGCCATTTGGATAACCCTGCTCTTCGATGAGAGAGAGCTGCTCGTGATTTGCTTCTGGGATGAGAATTGGTACATCGTGGTCGTATCTCATGCTTGCTGCATTGGAGAATACGTAGAAGCCCTTAGAACGGAGCATTGGCTCTACTTCGTTTGCAATATCTGCTGGAAGACCAGAGAAGACAATCTGAACACCTTCAGCCTTCATCTGATCGGCATCGAGCTTCTTGAGTGTCTTTTCCTTGATTGCCTCTGGCATCTCTACTGGGATTACCCAGTGGACCTGAGATGCATAGGTCTTACCGATTCTAGCGTCGCTTGCAATAGGATATGCTAGATCGAACCAAGGATGGTCGGCAAGCATCCACATGAAAACCTGACCCACAGCGCCTGTAGCGCCCATGACTGCAACTTTGATCTTTTCCATAGTCTTGTCCTTATATCTCATTATTTTGAGTGGCAAGCGAAAAAGTACCTAAATACTTCAGATTATGCAATAGTTTTTTATAAAATATTGTTAGAAATTTTACATTTTGTTCTAGAACAACTCAAAATTACTAACATTTTGTTATAATAATAACTTATTTATATCAGTTGATGCAGATTAGAACCCCTAGCGGCATAAAAATCACAAAAAAGTGAACTAAAATCTGTATTCATATCAAATTATTAAGACTCCTACATCTAATTAAATACAGTGTTCTCGCAAACCATTTCAAACAAAATAGGTGTGCTTATATTTCTTCCATGGAAGAAGCTAAAAATCATTTCCCAATCTCTTCTTCAGAAGAGCCAAGGCAGAGATGTTCTGGATAGAGTCAATAGCAGTAGTTCTCATACTTAAAATTGTTCAATTCAAATATATCTATAGAAGAATAAAACTTATGAAAGAAGCGCAAAGAGAAGCATGAAATATTGAGCAATATTTAATAAATGTGTATAAAGCATTTAGAGTAAAGGGGCTGTAGCTCACCTGGCTAGAGCGTTTGAATGGCATTCAAAAGGTAGTCGGTTCGAGTCCGATCAGCTCCAAAAGAAGAAGGCTTGACCTTCTTTTTTTTATTTATCTGTACAAATCCTACCTAGTTAGCATATTCTCATTGAAACTCATTATTTATTAATATTTGACCATGAACATCAGACATGCAGA
>JAILRW010000063.1 GCA_024698005.1 Sphaerochaetaceae bacterium
AGGATTCATTATATTGATGAAGATGACGGTTACTACTGGAAGTACGAACCAGGCGGTAGGAGCTGGACCGTTCTTGTCGATTACAGCTGCCATATTTGCTACTGCATTTGGAGTCTGTCCGAGACCTACACCGCAGTGACCGGCTGCCATAACAGCTGCATCGTAGTCCTTGCCCATGAGTCTGAAGGTAATGAAATATGCCCAGAGCATCATGACGACAGCCTGAGAGATAAGAATTACGATCATAGGAACAGCCAGGGAGATGAGCTTTGAGATGTTCAGGCTCATGAGCGCCATTGAAAGGAAGAGATTAAGGCAGGTGTTGCTTATTATATCCATCTGGTACATCTTCAGATCGACATGGCGGATATCTGCAATATTGCGGACCAATGCACCTCCGAAAAGACATCCGACATAGTATGGGAAGCTAAGACCGGTAAGCCTGAGGAGCTTGGTAATGTAGGAGCCTATGAATGCAGCAAGGAGAAGGAGAAGAACACTTGAGAAGAAGCTCTTCTGTTCGAGAGGGAACACCTCTTTGCTTGTCTTTTCCACTTCGGTTGCAGAGCTCTTGAGGTTGTATTTCTTGATGAGATGCTGGGCTACAGGGCCACCTGTAAGACTTCCAAGGAGCAGTCCGAAGGTCGCAGCAGCTACGCCGATAGTTGTACCGCCATCTGCTCCAAGAGCTTCGAGTGTAGGACCGAATGAGGCACCAGAGCCGACACCACCGGACATGGAAATGGAACCCATTGCAACGCCAAGGAGTCTGTTGATGCCGAACACGCTTGCAAGGCCAACGCCTACAAGATTCTGGACTACGAGGAAGATTACAGCACTGACTGCCAAAAGGGCGCCAAGCTTGCCACTTTTCTTAAGTATCATGTAGCTGCAGGTGAATCCTGTTCCAGTGAAGAAAAGATTCATGAAGAAATCCTGCAGTGTCAGTGTCATCTTCACTGTAAAGATACCGGTTGTGCTGCCGATAAAGATAAGAAGACTGCAGATGAGTCCACCGATGACCGGTGCTGGAATGAAGTACTTTTGCAGGAACTTTACTTTCCCTTTGATGAAATTGCCAAGCAGGAATACAAGAACTGCAAGGCCGACGGTCTGTATTACGTCGAGAGTGATTGTCATGAGAAGACCTCCTTTGATCTCTTTGTTTGATTCTCGTAAGTACTATATAGTTGCTTTAATTAAGTTGTAAAACGAATGTTTTTAATTTATAATATCGATAAAATCGATATTTAATAAAAGGGAATTGTATATGACTTACGAACAGATAGAGACTTTTCTTGCTGTAGTTTCCAGTGGAAGTGTTACTGCCGCGGCAGATATTCTGTATGTTACCCAGTCGACTGTAAGTTCGAGATTGATAGGTCTCGAAAAGGAGTTGGGGGCAAACCTGATATTGAGGGCGAGAGGGCATAGGAATATAGAACTTACCAGCTATGGACAGTCTTTTGTCCCAATAGCCAGTCAATGGACATCCCTTTGGAAACATACACAGAAACTCAAGGATTCAGCGAACAGCACTCTTCTTACCATTGCAAGCATCGATTCGGTGAACAACCATACAATGGTGAATCTATTCAACGACCACATCAAGCGATATCCGAATATAAAGCTGCAGATACAGACTTTCCATTCTTCTGAGATCCATACACTTGTGCAGAACCGAATCGCAGATATTGGCTTTGTATTCAGCAGCGTAACATACCCAAATATAGTCTCCAAACCGATATATCGTGAACTTATGTATCTGATATGCAGAGAAGATAGTGATTACCATGATGATATAGAGTGCAGTGAGCTGCTTCCAGAGAATGAGGTGTTTCTCCGCTGGGGGCCAGACTATCAGCAATGGCACGACAGGAACTGGAGTCCCGATAGATATTCGGCAATAACAGTCAATACAGGTTCCACACTTCTTAGATTCATGAACGAAAAGGAGAGGTGGGCAATTGCACCAATATCGATAATCCATCAGATAGAGCAGAGTAGTGGTCTGACCTACTATAAACTCAAGACACCACCTCCTCCAAGGATTTGCTACGAACTCAGAAATAGATTCCCAACACAGGGCCAACAGACGGCAATCGATATATTCAATGAAGAACTAAAGGATTACATAGCCAATAGTAAAGATATATGTACATTTGAAGATTGGATGCTCAAACAGGATTAAGAGATTTGTGTTTACTGTACTCGAAATAGAACATGAAGGGTTAATTTTCAGGCAATTACACCCTTTTCGATTGATGTGCATGGTATGAACACTCCGGGATGTCCAGAAACTCCTCCGGCAACCACATTGAGTTCTTCATCAGAAAGCTCTGAGAGCTTTTTGTTGAGCTTTTCGACTTATCTAAACTGCTGATTGATACAATTGTTGATTTGTAAAATAATCGCTTACAAACGTGTAATCGCTTACAAAGCCCCTCAAAAAGGGGCTTTTTTATGATTCCAACCGAGTTGCTGGAATTTTTTTGTAAAATAATCGCTTACGAATTAGGCCAAAAACTTGGAGTTGCCTCTTTTTGCATATTTTTTTGTCTGAATAATGATCTAGGGAGCTTTGAACAGATATAAGACTGTAAGTGGTTATAATCTGAGAAAAAATTATCGGATAAGGTACAATGTGATCGTTTATAATCCAATTAATTTCTTTTAAATGTCATAAAACTGAGAGTTTTGTAACTGATTGTAATCAGAGATAACAACAATTGAGCCTTTTGCCCTCTTGGGGTATGAACTATCATTGATAGGGGTATGAAGGGCCATCAGCAGATTACCAAGCGTGTTGTAATCGTGCAAGAGTATATTTTCAGAAGGCTAAATTATAAAGTGAGATTTAATTGAAAGTATCCGAGTTTTAGTAGCAAATAGAATCTTGTCAAACCAAAATCAAAACTTTTTAGTTTAGTAGTTTTCATAATTTTTCCTTTGCGTTCTCAATGTATTAAGGACTTCTGAAAATGTACATTTTACATAAGGGAATAAACACGAAATATACATATTAACTTAAAGCTTATAGATGTTTTTGAGCGTTTCGGGCATAGATTCAAACATCATCTTTACTACAGTCCTTGAAGATGTGAGGTTGTCATCAAACAGCCACTCTCTTGTCATTGCCATGGCACCATAGCAATATAGCCGGATGCTATAGCTTGTCTGGGTATCAAGCTGATCTTTTCCCGTTAATTCCTTGGCAAGTTTTGTGTAGATGTCAACAAAGTATTCATGCATATATTGCCACATAGGAATCTGCGAAGTGTCTTCGTAGACACGCTTGAAGAAGATGAACTCCTTCTTCATGTAATCGAGAGCATTGGCTGAGGATTCTACGTCGATGACGTTTGTGTTATATGCTGCATGGAAGAAGGTCCAGGCCATGAGGTCATACTTGTCTCTGAAGTGGTAATAGAAGGTAGGTCGTTCAATCTCTGCAGCTTTGCAGATATCGGTAACCCTGATCTTCTCAATTGATTTTGTGACCATCAGCTTCTTCATTGTTTCAGCTATCCACAGCTTGGTTCTATCGGCCATATTTACCCTCGTTTTTCTTACAAATTATGAATTATGTAAAATTTTCTTACATAATTGTATATTTGTATGTTTTCTTTTCCAAGCACTATGAATAAATTGCAGGCAAATAGATTGAACGAGGTAAAAGAAATGGATTTCCTTGAACTTGCTAAAAACAGATACTCAGAAAGGTATTTTGATAACAGACCAATTGAACAGGAGAAGGTAGATAGAATCCTGGAAGCGGGGAGAGTTGTTCCAACAGCCTGCAATTATCAACCACAGAGGTTCTACCTCATTCGAAGCGAAGAGGCACTCAGGAAAGTAAAGACAGTAACTAGCTTTCACTACAATGCGCCAATGATGATACTTGTCTGCTACGACCTCAACGAAGTATGGACCATCAACGGTGATAGATACTATAGCAGCTATAACTCAGGTGAGCAGGATGCCAGCATCGCAGCAACCACAATGATGTATGAAGCGGAGGAGCTTGGAGTACATACAATCTGGATCCGTGGCTTTGATTCCAAAACTGTAGTTGATACCTTTGGTCTTCCAAAGAACATGATTCCTGTCATGCTTTTAGGTCTTGGCTATCCAAATGACAGGGCCAAGGCAAACGCCTGGCACTATAAGAGAAATCCAATAGAGGAGTTTGTAACTGAATTATGAAGAAAATTGTAGCAATTAATTGTAGCCCTAGAGTCAACTGGAATACTTGGCAGATGGTAAATGCAGCAGCAGAAGGTGCAAAAGCAGAAGGTGCAGAAGTTGGTCTCATCAACCTCTACCGCCTTGATAATATCCACGGCTGTATGTCCTGCTTTGCATGCAAGAGAAAACCAAATGAAGGTAAGTGTGTATTCCCTGATGGACTTAAGGATGTACTTGAGAAGATCAGGAATGCAGATGGCCTTATCATCGGTTCTCCTAACTACATTGGTGATGTTTCTGCAGCCTTCAAGGAACTCTACGAAAGATTAGTATTCCAGTCCCTTACATATAACAAGGAGAATCCTCGTTATCCTTTTACTCGCATCCCAGTGCTTTTCATCATGACAAGTAATGCAAGTGAAGAGTTCTATGGCAGGTTTTTCTACGATGAGATGGTAAAGCGTTATCAAGCTGGTCTTGATTCATCTGTAGGAAATACAAAGGTTTTGCTTGCAACCAACACATTACAGGTCAAGGATTATAGTCGCTACAACTGGACTATGTTCGATGCGAAAGCTAAGCAGGAACGTCATGAGAATGTATTTCCTGAGGATTTGAAGAAGTCATACTCACTTGGATCTGAAATGGTCAAGGAGACTTGGTAAAATGCATTTTACAGGAACTGTATATAGAAATCCTTATTGGCCAACCTGGCCCTTATTGGAGATAACACAAGGGTGCACTCACAATAGCTGTAAGTTCTGCACCATGTACAAGGATATCCATTTTCGCCTATCCCCGTTGGAATGGATAGAAGAGGATTTGAAAGAACTAGCTGTTACCGATCCAGATGCAAGAACCATCCAGCTCTTGAGTGCAAACCCATTTGCTCTGAGCTATGATAAGCTTGTTCCAATTATGGAGATGATAAACAAGTATCTGCCAAAGATGGAAGTTATCTATGCAGCAGGAAGAGTATCTGATGTCAGAAATAAAAGTGTAGAGGAGCTTAAGAAGCTCAAAGATATGGGCCTTAAGGAGATTACACTAGGTGTTGAAAGTGGTGATGATTGGACCCTTGATAGGATCAACAAGGGCTATCACGCTTCTGACATTCTCACACAGTGCCACAAGCTTGAGGAGGCAGGAATAGAGTATTGGATGACCTTCCTCGGAGGGGTGGCTGGAAGAGAACACAGTAGGGAGCATGCAATCAACTCTGCAAAGATTTTCAGTCAATGTAAGCCACTTCTAGTAGGAACTTCATCTCTTACTCTATTCCCAGGTACACCTCTGCTTGAAGAAGCAGAAAGAGGAGAATTCAAGCCACTTACAGAAAAGGAACTACTCGAGGAGCTCAAGCTGTTTGTTGAAAATCTGGAATGTGACTGTATATTCAATACTCACCATACAGTGCTTGCAAACTTCTCAGGTCCTAATTTCCTTGCACGCAAGGCTAATATCATTTCCCAGCTTGATTTCATGATAAAGCATGGCGATGAAAGCAGAATGCAAGCTTTTAGAAGAAACAAAAGAACTCTGTAAAAGGTAAAAAATAGCGACTAATATAAAGTTTAATTTTAGATTAGTCGTATTTTTTATTTGACAATGGAAAATTTCAATACCAAGCGTGCAATAACAAAGGTTTTGGAAAACAGAGTAAAAGCAAGTAAATGTCTATTGCTCACTGGTGCAAGACAAGTTGGTAAATCTACACTAATCAAACATTGTTTTAGTAACTACAATAGAGCTAATTTTGATGATATGCTCACTAGATTGCAGTCTAGGGAAGAGCCAAAACTGTTCTTCTTGAATAATCCCAGACCCTTATTTATCCGCGAAGTATTTCTAGAAAAAGATATTTTGGAAGAGATCAAATTAATTGTTGATGAATCTGATAACAGAGGTGATTTTATTCTTTCTGGGTCTCAGTGGCTTGAGCTTATGAAAGGTATAAGTGAGTCTCTTGCTGGTAGAGTATCTGTTATGGAGCTTTTAGGGCTCTCTCTTAGGGAAATTCATGGCGTTGATTTCAATCAGCATTTTATACCAACGGAAAAATACCTCTCGCAGC
>JAILRW010000070.1 GCA_024698005.1 Sphaerochaetaceae bacterium
GAGGACTTGAAGGCAAGGCGTTCAAGCTCCTTGTCACAGATATATCTAAGACCTACAGACTGAACACGGCCTGCAGAAAGATTCTTGTTGCTGATCTTTTTCCAGAGCACTGGAGATACTTCATAGCCATAGAGTCTATCAATAATTCTTCTTGCTTCCTGTGCCTGTACAAGGTTCATATCAAGCTCACGACCATTTTTAAGTGCGTCAGTGACAGCCTGCTTGGTAATCTCATGGAATACCATTCTCTGATTAGAAACCTTTGGCTCGAGAGTCTGGACAAGGTGATAGCTGATAGCTTCCCCTTCTCTATCCTCATCAGTTGCTAGAAGAAGCTGCTCAGAATCCTTGAGCTTTTTTTTCATCTCGCTTACGAGATCCTTCTTCTTTGGATCAAGAACATAAGTCAGTTTAAAGTTATTTTTTACATCGACACCCAATTCCTTCTGTGGAAGGTCCCTAAAGTGTCCAGCACTTGCCATTACGGTAAAGTTCTTGGGTAGAAATTTTCTGATTGTTTTGGCCTTGGTCGGAGACTCGACGATGACCAGGGTTTTCTTCTTTGGATCGAATTCCATCAATATCCTCCGTTGACGATACTGAAAATAATAGTCCAAATGAAGAGTTGTCAAGAGGATTTTTTGGCGCTTTCCTCGTTATTATTATCATATAATAATAAGATTTTTTGCGCCCAAAAACTTGTAATCCACACACAAACTCAGTTGTATTAGTCTCCCTTTACGTTTAATCTTGTAGCCATGAAAAGATTCCTACCTATATATATATTAACTATAGTAGTAATTCTTATCTCATCCTGTACGGTAACAGAGGATCTGATCCTGAATAAAGATGGAGGAAGCCTCTCTTCCGATATAGATGTAGAGAACTACTTTGTTGAAGTCCTTGAGGATTTCGCTGAGTTCATGCCAGAAAGCAATGAGCCAGTAATTGATAAGGCCATCTCAGAGGCTTCCAAGCAGCTGAGCAATTCTGGCTATGCAACTGATGTTGTCTTTATCAAGGACGGAAAGAATAGCTACGTAGGAAACTTCAACTTCAACAACCTCAACGAACTGATGAAGGCCTTCAACGAGAACACAAATCAGACTGTTATCAAGAAGGATGAGAACTCCATCAAATTCTATGTAGATATAAACAACTATTCAGAGCTTGAAGATATCATCCCATTCCTTGCTGATCCTAACATCGAGGTATACCTTGCAAAGTACAATGTAGGCTACAGCGAGCAGGATTATCTTGAGATGCTTGTCTTCTCTCTCGGAGAGGAAGCTCCTGAATCTGTACAGAAGAGCATTATCACCCTCAACATTACAGTTCCAGGAACTATAACAAAGATCGAGGGGGCTACAAAGACAGGAGACAATAGCATGACATACTCATTCAGACTATTGGATTTCCTCCTTCTGAATAATCCTCTCACCTTCTATGTGGAGTGGGAATAACACTCAAAGGCTGGCCTTTTGGCCAGTCTTCGTTATATCGTCATCATTCGTTGACAGTAATCTTATAAAGGTGCTATTTTGAATAATAGCGTGTCTCTATATAAAGGGGATACTGTCCATAAAAAGGATCCAGGAATATGGCTGAAAAAGATGAAAAGAACCTAGAGTTCAAGAAGGTTTCAAAAGCTGGTGCACAGGGTGCAGCTGTCGCAAAAAAGAAGAATGCAAACAAGAAGAGTTTGGCATGGTGGCTCGGTGTCGCAGTCCTCATCCTCATCTCCATCACTTTCGTTCTCCCAGCAGCAGGTATCGGTAGTCTCTTCAATGATGACAGCACTATTGTATTCGGTAAGTATGATGGCAAGGATATCGAATTCAAGTATGGAAACTTCTTCTACAACACCTATTACAATATCGTAAGCAGAATGGGCAGCAATGCAGACTTCAATACTGTCTTCCAGGCTTGGCAGACTGCATACTCTCAGACTGTCGTCCATGAGGCCCTCACAGCTGAAGCTGAGAAGGCTGGCATTGAAGTAACTGATGTGGCAATCAACAATGCAATACTCGAATCTGGTATATATAACGATGCAGATGGAAAGTTCGATGAAGAAGCTTACAGAAGTGCAAGCCAGACTACAAAGGACAACATCTATAACAGTGTAAAGACTCAGCTTCCAGCACAGACTGTTCTTTCTGATATCACTGCTGTCGGATACTCCGATGCTGAAAAGGCTTTCATCAGTGATATGGTATCAACAGGCAGAAGCTTCAAGTATGTTGCTTTTGACTACTCTGTCATCTCTGACGATGTAGTTGACAAGTATGTAAGTGAGAATGCTGCAGACTTCACCACTGTAGATCTCCAGATCCTTTCTGTTGCAACACAGGAAGAAGCTGAAGAAATCATGACAAAGCTCAATGGCGGTGCTGATTTCGCTACAACCGTACAGGAAAGCTCAATCGACAACTTCAAGAGCAACTCTGGAAATATCGGTCCTCAGTTCGCAAAGAACCTCAAGAACTATCTTGGCCTTGCTGATGAAGACCTCGCTAAGGTCATCGCAGCTGACAAGGATTCTATCGTAGGCCCTGTAACAGCTTCCACTGGCGTTGCTATTCTCAAGGTAGTTGAAGCAGCTCGTGCTTACGATGGTGATAATGCAGAGCTTTCTCTTGCAGCAAAGCACACCTATGCTGAAGCAAATCCTGAAGAAGCAAAGAGCGCTTTCGAATCAGCTGCAAACAACTTCTATGCTGATGCAAAGAAGATGGGACTTGAAGAAGCAGCTGAAGAAGCTGGCTACCTCGTACAGAGCGTTCCTGCAACTGTTGCTAATCCTTCCAACTCCTCTATGCTCATGATCAGCTTTGCTAACACAGACTCCTATGGTCTTCTTACAAGCGCTGCAGCAGACACTGCTTACACCACAAAGCTCTACAAGGGCGAGACTGGTAGCGTTCTTGAGCCACAGGAAGCTAACGGTGAATTCATCGTTACCGAACTTGGCAAGGATGAAGACATCAGTGCTATCTCCACCACTCTCGATACCTACTACGATTACCTGAACCGCACTGCTCTTCAGAGCGATGTTCAGGCTGGAATTCTTGCATCTGACAAGCTCGAAGACAACTTCTATGCAACATTCTTCGACAAGATCATGTCAGCTAACTGATTCTAAAAAAGCAAACCAATATGGAGCTGCTGCATTTTTCAATGTAGCAGTTCTTTTTTTAAGTGGCCTTGCAATTTAGTATGTAGCGAGAGGAAACTGTATCTGGAAATCTTCTACCTTTCAATTGACCAGAACATTCCCCTCTACTTATCCAATTTTAACTGTAACTACTTGCAAACTAATTACTTTTGGGTTACTCTCACGTGGACTGCTGATATAAAGATATTTATTGTACAGAAAATAATTTAGGAAAACGAATGATAGAAGAAGAAATCAGAGAAGAAGAAAGAGAGGATGTTGAGGAAAATGGTTTTGCCTCCCTCGGTCTTTCAGAAGTAACACTCGCTGCCCTCGAAGAGAAGGGCTTTACAACTCCAACAGAAATACAGGCTGCTTGCATACCACTACTACTTGAAGGAAGCTGTGATGTCGTGGGACAGGCACAGACAGGCACAGGAAAGACTGCAGCCTTTGCACTCCCAATTCTTGAGAAGATCAACGAGAAGGATCGCTCTACACAGGCACTCATCCTTGCTCCAACCAGAGAGCTTGCTATCCAGACTGCAAAAGAGATCGAATCACTTAAAGGAGATAGAAAGATTACTGTTGATGCAATCTATGGTGGTGCAAGCTACGAGAACCAGTTCAGGAAGCTCAGAAGTGGTCTCCAGATCGTTGTAGGTACACCAGGAAGAATCCAGGACCACCTCGATAGAAAGACTCTCGATATCAGCAAAATCAAGTTCTGTGTACTTGATGAAGCAGATGAGATGCTCGACATGGGCTTTGTCGAGGATATAGAGAAGATCTTGAAGACCAGCCCTGAAGACAAGAAGATGCTCCTCTTCTCTGCTACAATGCCTCAGCAGATTCTCCATCTTGCAGAATCCTTTATGAGAGACTACCAGATCAAGAGAATCAAGAAGAGCACAGAGACTGCTACCAACACAGAGCAGTTCAGATATGATCTCAGAGAGAGTGACAAGATCGAAGCTCTCACCAGAATCATCGACAGAGAAGCTGACTTCTATGGCGTAATATTCTGTCGCACCAAGGTACAGTGTGAAGAGATCGGAAGAAAGCTTCAGGAAAGAGGATACAACGCAGAGGCTCTGCATGGTGATCTTTCTCAGAAGCAGAGAGAGATTATCCTTCAGAAGATGAAGGACCACAGAATCTCAATCCTCGTTGCAACAGACGTTGCTGCACGTGGCCTTGATATCCAGGATTTGACACACGTAATCAACTTCACAATTCCACAGGATCCTGAAGTCTATATCCACCGTATCGGTAGAACTGGTAGAGCAGGAAAGAGTGGCATCGCAATCACCTTCGTCACCTCAAAAGAGAAGAGAAAGTTCGCATTCATTGAGCGTGTTGCAAAATCCAATATCAAGCAGGGAACTATCCCAACAGCAGATGAAATCATAGCAGCTAGAAAGGAAAGAATTATCAAGGCTGTAAACGAAGCCCTCCTTTCCCCTACTAATATGTATGCAGAGACTGTTGAAAAGCTTCTTGAAACAATCGATGCAGTTGCACTTTCCAACACTCTGATGAAGATGCTCTATGGCAGATATCTTGATGGAAGCCAGTACCACTCAATCCGTGCTCTTGAAAAGAAGCAGAGAAGTGAAAAGGCTGTCGAAGCAAAGCAGGAGAGAGTTTACAGAGATGATGAATACATCCGCCTCTTCATCGCTCGCGGAAGAAAGGATGGCCTTACAAAAGGAAGCCTTGCAAATATCCTCATCGAGCAGTGCCATGTAAAGGATCAGGATCTTCAGGGTATTCAGGTAATGGAGGAGTTCTCCTTTGTTAACAGCCCTGCAAGAGTTGCAGAGCACATCCTCAAGGTATTCGAGAACCGTCTTGATAATGGAAAGCCTCTTATCGTTAAGGCTCGTCCAGAAAAGGATGGCAAGAGTTCTTCCAGGGATAAGAAACCAAGCATCAAGGAAGCTCCAAGAAAGAAGAGCAACACTGCCACAAGGCAGATACGCTCTAGAAGAAGATGGGAAGATGAAGCTCAGCCTTACGGAAGAGATAGAAGATACGACGATGACGACGATTTCTCATTCTCAAGAAGAGGTGCTGGTCGCTTTAAAAAGCC
>JAILRW010000082.1 GCA_024698005.1 Sphaerochaetaceae bacterium
TTTCACTGCAGATCTGAATACATACAGCATAGAGACAATGAAAGCGCTGGAGGAGGGACATAGGATTGCCCATGACCCCACAGTACCCGGTTACAGCAACATTGATGATTTGAAAAAAGCTCTTGAAGTATGAAATACACAATAAAGTTTACTACTCAGTTCAAGAAGGACATCAAACTTGCCAAAAAGCAGGGGAAAAACCTGGACAATCTTTTCAATGTAATTGAGCTACTGGCAAATGGACAGAGACTTGATGCAAAGTACCATGACCACGCATTAAATAATATGGGAGGTGTAAGAGACTGTCATGTCCAGCCTGACTGGGTTTTGCTATATGAATATGTTGACGACATTCTTGTTCTTCTTTTTGCATAGAATAGGAAGTCATTCCCAGTTGGGGCTGTAGGTTGAATAACGAAACTACTGTCGAAACGGTTGTTTTGTTAAACAACTTTAATTGCTGATAAAAGAGAAAACAGCAGCAAGAGGTTTTGGTAGAAGATTACATGGTTATATTATTTTGCACTTGGTCTGTGCCATTGGAAGGTAAAGGTCTCCCCCTTATAATGAAGTGTAATATAAGAACCTGTGCTATTTTCTTTACTTGCATTCAATGACAAAGTCCCATCACTATTTTTTCTCACATTTCCATATGAAGGATTGCTTACCTCATATGTATAATCAGAAACAGGAGTCCCGTTGTAAGTGATAGCGTAGTTCCCGTTGCCACATCCAGTAAAATAGCTACTGCCTGAAGCACGACGTATCCTAATCCACTTCCATCTCCATCTGTAACATAACAGAATTCTGTTCCCTCAGAAGAGATAATAAAGGCATTCATTGTAGGATAAGTTTTGACAAACAAATCCCCATCGTTTGCTAGCAAAAAAGATGCGTAGTCTTGTTTTATATATTGGTGATTCAAAGAGTTGTAACTAACCAACTCTGCATTATCAGTCAAGCTTGCAAAAGTTTTACAGAACATGAACCAGATTGTCTGGTATTCAAGGCCTGTTGTCCAATTGAGTTTTGCTAAATCTCTTTTGTTATAGCTTCCTCTGTCATCTTTCATTCCCATGTCCAGAAAAAACTATATTTCTTTCCATGTATCCAAATCAAAATCATCTGTATATTTTGTAATGTCATTTATGCCTAATGGATAATCGAGTTTAGAACCATAAAGCTCTGCTACAATTATGAAAACCATCAAAAATTTTTTCTCATACAATATATGCTAATGCAAGGAATTATTGGAATCAATTTGTGACTATTCATATTTTGTTAAATCAGTAATATTTCGATTAGTTATCTTTAAAAGGTATTTGGCGAGGTTGATTTTAGTGAATATCAACCATTAGTTCGTGTTTTTTATGGCAATCATGAAATAAGATGAAGATTGTGAAATGAGGAACCTGATATGGACCAGATCAAAATTGGTAAATTTATAGCAAAATGTAGGAAGGAACAAGAGATGACCCAGGCTTCTCTTGCAGAGAAGCTCGGAATCAGTGATAGAGCAGTATCGAAGTGGGAGACTGGAAAATCCTTGCCGGATTCCGGAATTATGCTAAAGCTATGCGGTTTTCTGAAAATCAACGTCAACGAACTTTTGTCAGGCGAAAGAATCAATGAGGAAAAATATGATAAAAGAGCAGAAGAAAACCTGCTTGAGATGAAAAGACAAATTGAAGAGAAAAATAGGCAGCTGCTTAGTACGGAATACTTGATCGGAGCACCTTCAATTATTTCTGGATTGGTTCTATGCGCTGTTGCAGAATATCTGGAAATGCCTACTGGTTTGAGGATCTGTCTTGTCGCATTTTCCCTTATTATGATTTTAATTGTTGCTTTCATAGCAGTAGGAATCGAACAGAAGGCTGGATATTATGAATGTCAGAAATGTCACCATAGATATGTACCTACATATTGGCAGACAAATCTTGCTATGCATATAGGCAGGACGCGTTATATGAAATGTCCTGAATGCGGAAAGTTTAGTTGGCAGAAAAAGGTTCTTAATAAATAAGGAATTGAATGTATCAAACCAATCTAAAGACAACTATCAAAAATAGGGTATCCCTTTTAAGGATACCCGGATGATTTATTTCACTCTTAATGTGAAAGACTCTCTATCGACTTCCAAGTGTGCCTTAACACCCATCAAAAGAGGGTAGTTGTTGTCACCATGACCTGCAGGGAAACCAAAGGCAACTGGGATATCTAGATCAGATAGGAACTGTCTATCTATCATTTCAGCAATTGATTCGTGTTTTCCACCTCTGCTATACCCATTATAGTCACCCAGATCATGAGGGAGATCTGTCCATTCTCCAAACACTATGCCAGCTGCTTTATCAAGAACTCCCAAGTGCTTGAGAATTGTTAGGTAGCGATGAATATGCTGAAGGTCCTCTCCAACATCTTCAAAGAAAAGTATATAAGGTTCATCCGTCTTGGTTATGTCATATACAGTACCCAGGACAGAAGTGAACGTGGATAGATTTCCTCCTATCAGGATTCCATCTCCTTTTCCTCCTTTACAGTATTTATTGCTTTCACACTTATACTCAGGCACTAATCCTTTCAACAAGAACTCTTCCGCATCCACACACTCTTTAGGAAGGTAATCAAAGGTACCACTCATGCAGGCATGGATTGAAGGAATTCCAACACATGACCAGGCTGAGTGGAAGACTGTAATATCGCTATAGCCAAAGATCAACTTGTTTGATTTCTTGACAAGTTCAAGAGGTATTGCATCCATGATTTCGGAAGAGCCGTAGCCACCTCTTATACAGAAAATTGCCTTTATATCCTTGTCTTCTAGTGCCCATATGAAATCTTCCATGATGTCCTGGATTGTACATACTTCATCATGAACGTGTTTTCCTAACACAGGGACAAAACCCCAGCCTTCAACACCCTTTGCTGTTATCTCAATCTGTTCCTCGCTAGGTCTTGACGATGGAGCGATCAATGCAATCTTATCACCCTCAGAGAGGAACACATCCTTATGATCGCCCTCATAAGGGGAATAGGACACCTCACATTTTGTATCAACACCTTCATTGATCACACTACTAATATTTTGTGTCGTCTCTGCTTTGCCATCGTCATTAACATGACTTACACAAGAAATAAGAATAAGTGAACAAATAATAGTTATACAAAGTTTAATTATGCAGTTTCTCATATCGATTCCTTTTGTCCTAATGAGAATATATCACGTTGGAAATCATCAGTCACTTTAATATATTGAATATCATCTCAGCTCCTAATAACATACCATAATGTTTATGGACATTGTGGAATATGCAGATTAAAGAAATTGAAGTGAAGAATGTAATGACCAAATCCAATCTTCCTGTTTCTGACTTCTCGGTCAATACATATGTGGGTTGCTCCCACGCCTGTAAGTATTGCTATGCATCTTTCATGAAGAG
>JAILRW010000092.1 GCA_024698005.1 Sphaerochaetaceae bacterium
TCCTTTCCCAGATCCAGATACTGCTGCAGAACGTGGTGTCAGGTTCATAAAAGGAACTTACGGAAAGTATTACAACTAAAAGAGCATTTTCCTCTTAATATTTAGACTCCGATCAATTTCAATTTTTGGTCGGAGTCTTCTCTGCATAATAATCAGTCTCGTAATTATTATCAAAATACTTGGTCGATATATCGTTCATAGCAAACTAAAATTAGCTAGTAAAGTTGAAAATGAATGACATTTTTTACTTGTAATAGACAAGGCCCCGATCTGTTCGACCGGGACCTTGAGGACTAAGGAGTAAATTTAATTATTCAACATCCTGGAGGGCATCGTAGCCTTCTTCTCCAGTTCTTACCTTGACTACGTTCTCTACATCGTAGACGAAGATCTTGCCATCTCCGATATGGCCTGTGTAGAGGACCTTCTTTGCAGTCTCTATGACATCCCTTACTGGGATTGCAGAAACTACGATATCAACCTGTACCTTTGGTCTGAGGTCGGTCTCTACAGCAACACCACGGTAGATTTCAACGTGGCCATTCTGCATGCCGTAGCCCATGACATGGGAAACGGTCATACCTGTGATACCAAGTTTTGCCATCGCATCCTTGAGTGCATAGAGGCGCTCTTCCTTGAAGATGATCTCAATCTTGGTAAACTTGTGGCTACCACTTTCGAAGGAGTGTTCTCTCTTGACTGCAACTGCTTCAGCAACTGGAACATCCCCAGAGACTACTACAGGTTCAGAGCCTGTGAATTTAGTGAATTTCTCTACAGTTGGCATGAAGTCAGCATAGGCACTTGGAAGTCCGTGCTCACTTGCATCAAGACCTGAAAGCTCATCCTTGATGTCAGCTCTCAAGAAGTCAATCTTCTTGAGTGTGCTGAAGAAGATGAACATTGTAATACTAGCCCAGGCGCCAACTGCGACAAAGCCAACTATCTGGATGAATGTCTGATAGAAATCGCCAGTGTAGAAGAGCCCTTTTAATCCTGCTGGAGCGTCTGGGTTAGCAAGCAGACCAACTGCTATTGTTCCCCAGATACCATTTGCACAGTGAACACCTACGGCACCAACTGGGTCATCGATATGGAACTTGAGGTCAAGCACTTCTACAACAACTACAACCAGGATACCTGCAACGGCACCTACGACCAGAGCACCGATTGCATCGAATGCATCACAGCCAGCTGTGACTGCAACAAGTCCTGCAAGGGATGCGTTGAGACACATTGATACATCAGGCTTTTTGTTCTTGATCCAGGTGTAGGCCATTGTTGTGCAGGTTGCAACTGCAGGAGCAATGGTAGTTGTCAGGAAGATTGAAGAAAGCTCAGAGGGGGTAGTTGCTGCAGCACCGTTAAAACCATACCAACCAAGCCAGAGGATGAATACACCTAAAGCTCCGAGTGGGATGGAGTGGCCAGGAATAGCATTTACCTTGATGACCTTTCCTTCGCTGTCCCTTAAATACTTACCAGCTCTTGGTCCCAGGATTGCAGCACCGATGAGTGCTGCAATACCACCGACCATGTGGATTGCACAGGAGCCTGCATAATCGTGGAAGCCCAAAGTAGAGAGCCAACCACCACCCCAGATCCAATGAGCCTCGATAGGGTAGATAAGCATACTGATAATGCCAGAGTAGACACAGTAGGCAGAGAACTTTGTTCTTTCAGCCATTGCACCAGAAACGATTGTTGCAGTTGTGGCACAGAATACTAGGTTGAAAACAAAGTAGCTTGCATCTGTAAAGCCGTCCTCAGGGGAGGCAATGAACTCCTTGAAATGCAGAAACAGATCAAGGTTTGGTTTACCGATGAGACCGAAGAAGGTGTCTTCTCCCATCATCAGCGTATAGCCCAGGAACATGAACACAACAGTTCCGATACAGAAGTCCATCAGGTTCTTCATGATGATGTTTCCGGCATTCTTTGCTCTGGTAAAGCCTGTCTCTACCATTGCAAAGCCTGCCTGCATCCAGAATACCAGTGCAGCTCCAATTAAAAACCAAAATTCAACAGTCATAATAAAGCCTCGTTATTTAACCCCAAAGAGAAGGTCTGCATAGACTGGGAATGGCCAGTAGCTTCTCTCTGTCAGCATCTCTGCCTTGTCGCATGGCAGTCTAAGTTCACTCATGAGTGGGATAAGCACATCCCTTACCAATTCAGACTGCTTGATGATATCTTCAACTCCCCTGACAGTTACAATTTCAGCCTCGAGACTATCGAGCTTAGTTGTAATCTCATCCAGAAGGAGAGAAAGATCCTCGATGATCTTTTTCTCGTAACCACACTTCAGTGTTGGGACAACTGCCATCTTTGCCTTGGCAGCCTTGGCAACAGAAGAAAGGTAGTCTTCGATTGCTGGAGCAATCTGTGTCCTTGCCATATCGACCATTGTATTGGCCTCGATGAGGATGGTCTTGGTATAGTTCTCAAGGATGATATCTCTTCTTGATCTCAACTCTTCAGGAGTGTAGACCTTCATCCTTGTGAGCATCTCTACGTTCTTCTCATCCATGAGGTGTGGGATACAGTCAGCAGTTGTCCTGTAGTTCATGAGTCCACGCTTTTCAGTGGCTTCATGGATCCAGGCATCATCGTAGCCGTTACCGTTGAAGATGATTCTCTTGTGAGCCTTTATTGTCTCGACGATGAGTGTGTGGAGAGTAGCTTCAAAGTCATCGGCCTTCTCGAGTGTATCTGCATAGATTCTCAAGGTATCTGCAACAGAGCTGTTGAGCATGATGTTTGCACAGGCAATGCTATCAGAGGAGCCAACCATTCTGAACTCGAACTTGTTGCCTGTAAAGGCAAATGGAGAGGTTCTGTTTCTATCGGTTGTATCTCTGTTGAAGCGAGGAAGTACATCTACACCGAGCTTCATGACAGTCTTCTTGACACCCAGATACTCTTTCTCTTCCTCGAGAGCTTCAAGGATTCCATTAAGCTCATCACCAAGGAAGATGGAGATGACTGCTGGTGGTGCTTCGTTGGCACCGAGACGGTGGTCGTTACCTGCAGTTGCAACAGAGATTCTGAGAAGATCCTGATAGTCATCGACTGCCTTGATTACAGCACACAGGAAGAGTAGGAACTGTGCGTTCTCGTATGGTGTATCACCAGGGGATAAGAGGTTGTGTCCATCATCTGTGCTGATCGACCAGTTGTTGTGCTTTCCAGAGCCGTTGACACCTGCAAATGGCTTTTCGTGAAGAAGACATACAAGGCCATGCTTTGCTGCAACACTCTTCATGATATCCATAGTGAGCTGGTTGTGGTCAGTTGCAACGTTAGTGGTTGTATAGATAGGAGCAAGCTCGTGCTGAGCTGGAGCAACTTCGTTGTGCTCAGTCTTTGCGAGGATACCGACCTTCCAGAGCTCCTTGTTCAAATCCTCCATGAAGGCAGCAACAGCTGGCTTGATTGCACCAAAGTAATGGTCATCAAGCTCCTGTCCCTTTGGTGGTCTTGCACCAAAAAGGGTTCTACCTGTGAAACGAAGGTCAGGGCGCTTGTCATACATCTCTCTTGTAACGAGGAAGTACTCCTGCTCTGGACCAACTGAGGAGACAACTCGCTTTGCTTCAGTTCTTCCAAAGAGGCGAAGAATTCTGATAGCTTCACGGCTCAAAGCCTCCATACTTCTGAGTAGCGGGGTCTTCTTATCAAGGACCTGTCCACCATAGGAGCAGAATGCAGTTGGGATATAGAGTGTCTTGCCCTTTATGAATGCATAGCTAGTTGGATCCCATGCTGTATATCCTCTTGCCTCGAAGGTGGCTCTGAGGCCCCCGGAAGGGAAGGAGGATGCATCAGGTTCACCCTGGATGAGCTCCTTGCCTGAGAACTCCATTATTACAGCACCATCTGGGGATTTCGAAATGAAGGAGTCGTGCTTTTCTGCTGTAATGCCAGTAAGTGGCTGGAACCAGTGGGTGAAGTGAGTTGCACCATTCTCAACTGCCCAGTTCTTCATTGCTTCAGCAACTGCATTTGCAACACTTATATCGAGTGTCTTGCCTTCTGTGATAGTCTTGCTGAGTGATTCATAGACCTTTCCTGAGAGTCGAGCTCTCATGATGCGGTCATCGAAAACCATGCTTCCAAAGTAATCAGAAACCTTTTCCATATGTAACTCCTTGTAGCCGTATATGAAAAAAGACAAAGGTCCTTCCGTGTCTAACACGAAAGACGCCTTTGCCTTTCATCATTTGCCTTAAAATAGAGAAGGCGTCCTCGAGCTATTAACTCGAAGACGCCCTTGCCTTCATGGCAGTTAAGCTACTACCAATCATTTTTTTCTGTCAATACAGTTGGAAAAGTTTTCTAAAAAATTTTATGTGTGTACAATTTCCGTACAATAATTTACAATGTAATTGTAGTTGGATAAATTGGCTGAAATTAGGGGCGCAGAACTGAATATACAGGAGAAAAAAGATTATGGCATTGACATTGAAAGACGAAAGAATTGATCTTCGCATAAACTCAAACCAGAAGATTATTCTGGAAAGAGCTGCTGAACTGAGACATGTTTCGCTTTCATCATATATCCTTACAACCTCAATGAAGCAGGCTCAGATTGATCTTGCTGAAAATGAGGAGATGCTACTATCAAATCGAGATAGAGATCTTTTAATGAAAGCGTTGGATAACCCTTCTGAGCCAAATGATGCGCTCAAAGGATTATTCAGATGACATTAAAACTGGTTTCTATAAGAGAATGTCTAAAATCGAAAACTAAGAAATTTGACTGTGGTGTTGATGTCCTGAATGAGTTTCTATCTCGCTATGCGCTGAAAAATGATGAACTAGGAATTGGTAAAACTTTTGTCGCATTTGATGAAGAGGAACATGTTGCTGGATATTTTACTCTTTCAACAGCACAGGTTTTGTTTGAGGATATCCCTGATGATTTTAGAGCAAAACTACCAAGGTATCCAATTCCTGCTTTAAGAATTGCTCGTCTAGCTGTTTCTAGAAATCTACAAGCAAAGGGGATAGGGAAATGGCTACTGAAGATGGCCTTCTTGAAGATAATTCAGGTTGCTGAAATTACAGGGTTGTATTTAATAATCGTTGATGCAAAAGAGAGTTCAAGAAAATTTTATGAGCACTATGGATTCATAAAGTTCAAAGAAAAGGATCTTTCTTACTTTTTGACGGTTGATACTGTAAAAAGAGCAATGACAGGCTAAAATTTTAAAATTGCTAAGTAGCTTTATTATTTGTTTTTCATCACTTCCTTATTGACACAGATAAGTAAGAAGAACTAAAAAGACAAGAAATGAGCAAAGGCGTTCATTACCGCATGGGAAACTTATGCGATAATGGACGCCTTTTTGTTTTCATGAAGGAAGTGCATATGAAAAAAGAAGGTGAAATCCGTATTCCCTCAGGCTGTGCAATTGCTGCAGTAATTTCCAAGGAAAAGAAGAATATTTCTGGGGACCTGATCATAAAATCAATGGTGCCGATGCACGATAGAAGCAATGGACTGGGTGGTGGATTTGCAGGCTATGGAATCTATCCTGAATACAAGGACTTTTATGCGATGCATCTGTTTTTCAATAACAGGGATTCAAGAAAGGCTTGCGAAGTGTTCATCAAGGAGTACTTCGAGATTGTCAAATCTGAAATCATACCTACAAGAAAGCTTCCTTCAATTACTGATGAGCCAGTGATCTGGAGATACTTCTTGCATCCAATGCGCTCCATGATGCTCTCTTTGCAGCTGGATGAGAAATCATTTGTAGCAAGGGCTGTCATGAAGATAAACACAGAGCTCGATGGGGCCTATGTTTTTTCCAGTGGAAAGAATATGGGAACCTTCAAGGCTGTTGGCTATCCTGAAGATGTAGGCCGCTTCTATCGTCTGGAAGAGTATGAAGGCTACTCCTGGACTGCCCATGGCAGGTATCCGACCAACACACCAGGATGGTGGGGTGGTGCACACCCATTTTCACTCCTCGATTACTCTGTAGTCCACAATGGAGAAATCTCCTCCTATGATGCAAATCGCCGCTTTATAGAGATGTACGGCTATAAGTGCACTCTGCAGACTGACACTGAAGTAATTACCTACATCCTCGATTACCTTATTCGTGTGAAGGGTCTCACGCTCAAGGAGGCTGCAAATGTAATTGCAGCTCCTTTCTGGAGCACTATCAAGAATGAAAAGGATAGAAGGGAAAGTGAGGTTCATGCATACCTTAGAAAGATATTCCCAAGCCTTCTTATCACAGGGCCATTCTCAATTGTTCTGGGCTTTGAGGGTGGAATAATGGCTCTCAATGACCGACTTAAACTGAGGTCTATGGTAGTTGGAGAGAAATTAGACAGAGTCTATATCGCGAGTGAAGAGGTTGCCATAAAGGCAATGGATAAGAGTGTTGAAGATATCTGGTCACCAGCTGGTGGCCAGCCTGTAATTGTATGTGTAGAGGAGGGCCAGAAATGAGTATCGATTTTATCTCTCCCGAGTATGATGTAATCAGGAACGAAGATCGCTGTACAAAGTGCAGGATCTGCGTCCAGCAGTGTGCAAATGGTGTTCATTTCTTTGATGAGAAAAGAAATGTTTTAATCAGTGATGAAACAAAGTGTGTAAACTGTCAGCGCTGTGTTTCCTTCTGTCCTGTAAGGGCACTCAAGATTGTCAAGAACCCTAATGGACTCAAGGCAAACTTCAACTGGTGCAGTGACTCGATAAATGAAATCTTCAAGCAGGCATCCAGCGGTGGTGTACTCTTATCTTCCATGGGAAACCCTAAGAAGTTTCCTGTCTACTTTGATAGGATCTTGATAAATGCATCCCAGGTAACCAATCCACCAATTGACCCACTCAGAGAACCAATGGAGACCAAGGTCTTCCTTGGCAAGAAGCCAAGTGAAATTGAGAGAGATAGGGATGGGAAGATCAAATGCAAACTGGAGCCACAGATAGAGCTGTCGATGCCTGTAATGTTTTCTGCTATGAGCTTTGGTTCAATCAGCTACAATGCGCATGCAGCATTGGCAAAGGCAGCAAGTGAACTTGGTATCCTCTATAACACTGGTGAAGGTGGTCTTCATGAAGATTTCTATGTCTATGGAAAGAATACGATTGTGCAGGTAGCAAGTGGCCGTTTTGGTGTTCATGAGGATTACCTTGAAGCAGGTGCTGCAATTGAAATAAAGATGGGACAGGGTGCAAAACCTGGTATCGGTGGACACTTGCCAGGAATGAAGGTGGTAGGTGAAATTTCCAGGACACGTATGATTCCAGAGGGCTCGGATGCAATTTCTCCAGCTCCTCACCACGATATCTACTCAATTGAAGATCTTCGCCAGCTTGTCTTCTCTTTAAAGGAAGCAACTGGCTACAAGAAGCCAATAATTGTAAAGGTTGCAGCTGTCCACAATATTGCTGCAATCGCAAGTGGTATTGCTCGCAGTGGTGCTGACATCATCGCAATCGATGGCTTCAGAGGTGGTACTGGCGCAGCTCCTACCAGAATACGTGATAACGTAGGAATTCCTGTGGAACTTGCTCTTGCTTCTGTTGACCAGCACTTGAGAGATGAGGGAATCAGGAACAACATCTCCCTCGTTGTCGGTGGTTCTATCAGGAGCTCTGCCGATGTTGTCAAGGCAATTGCACTTGGTGCTGATGCTGTATACATCGCCACGGCTGCTCTCATCGCAATGGGCTGTCACCTCTGCAGAAGCTGCCAGAGTGGCAGGTGCAACTGGGGCATTGCCACCCAGCGCCCAGAGCTTGTTGCAAGGTTGGATCCAGAAGTTGCAAAGACAAGACTTGTAAATCTGATGACTGCCTGGAGACATGAGATAAAAGAGATGATGGGTGGAATGGGTATCAACTCGATCGAGGCACTGAAAGGAAACAGGCTCATGCTGAGAGGAATAGGCTTGAGTGAAAAAGAGCTTGAGATACTTGGTATTTCTCACGCAGGTGAATAAGGGGGCAAGGTATGACAATCGACGCAAAGAAATTGAATTATAGAACACTCAACGAAAAGCTCAGATGTGTAGATGAAGAGTGCACTATCACCTCCTGCATGGGACAGCGCTTCATTGCATCTGGCATGTCAAACAAAAGCATCACAATTGAAGGAATCCCTGGAAACGCTCTGGGCTCCTACTTCAACGGTGGCACTATAACAGTGCATGGAAATGCTCAGGATGCAGTAGGGGATACGATGAACGATGGGACCATCATCATCCACGGAAATATCGGAGATGCTGCAGGCTATGCGATGCGTGGAGGTAAGATCTACGTGAAGGGCAATGCTGGCTACCGAGCAGGGATTCACATGAAGGCGTACAAGGAGAAGGTTCCTCTGATGATAATCGGAGGAAGGGCTGGTAGCTTCTTGGGAGAATACCAGTCTGGCGGGGTAATTGTGGTGCTAGACCTGAAAAGAAAGGAGAAGAAGTGTGTAGGATTCTTCCCCTGCACGGGTATGCACGGAGGAAAGATGTTCCTCCGTTCAAGGTGTGAAGATGTAGTATTCCCATCTCAGGTTGTTAAAAGAAATGCAACAGATGAGGATAAAATGGAGCTTAGAGGTTATTTGAAGGAGTATTGTGACCTCTTCGCTCTTGACCTTGATGAAATACTTTCTTCAGAATTCACGGTAGTTACTCCAGATAGTAAGAATCCATACAGGCAGATGTATGTTGCAAATTGATTGGGAGGTCAGCATGACATATTCAAAGGATGAGGTAATTCAGTACATAAGAGAGGAGGATGTAAAGTTCATACGACTTGCTTTCTGTGATGTATTTGGCAGGCAGAAGAACATTTCCATAATGCCAGGTGAACTTGAAAGAGCCTTTGAATATGGTATTTCATTCGACGCTTCAGCTGTCCAGGGATTTGGAGATGAAGCACACTCTGATCTCATGCTCTTCCCTGATGCCGATACTCTGGTCCCACTTCCATGGAGACCTGAAAGAGGACGTGTCGTCCAGATGTTATCATCTATCCACCGTCCAGATGGTACACCTTTCTATGGAGACACAAGAGCTCTTTTGAAGAAGGCTATAGAGGAAGCAAGAAGTAAAGGTCTTGAATTCACATTCGGCTCTGAAGAGGAGTTCTACCTCTTCAAGCTGGATGAATCTGGCCTTCCGACCAAGACTCCTTCCGATAAGGCGGGGTATATGGACATCGCTCCAAATGATAGGGGAGAGAATGTAAGAAGAGAGATCTGCCTGATACTCGAGCAGATGGGAATCCATCCAGAAAGCTCACACCATGAGATGGGGCCAGGCCAGAATGAGATAGATTTTAGGTATGCATCTGCTCTTGAAGCAGCCGATAGCGCAATGACCTTCCAGAGAGTTGTAAGAACAGTTGCCTTCAATAATGGGCTATTTGCTGACTTCTCACCAAAGCCTCTCGATTACGCACCAGGAAATGGCTTCCACATCAATATGTCAATTCTTCCTCTTAATGATGAGAAGACATTCGAGCATATGATTGCAGGAATTCTTGCTCATGTGAAAGAGATGACTGCCTTCTTGAATCCTTGTGACGACTCTTATAGAAGACTAGGTGCCTTCAAGGCACCTCTCTACGTCTCCTGGTCAAAGGAGAACAGGTCTCCTCTTGTCAGAATCCCAGCAGCAAGTGGCGAATATAGAAGAGCAGAACTCAGAAGCCCTGATCCAACAGCAAACCCATACCTATCATTTGCTTTGATGATCTACGCTGCTCTGGATGGAATTGAGAATAAGATAGCACTTCCAGAAGAGACTAATATCAATCTGTTCACAGCCGAGAAAGAGGTACTTTCACAGTATGATCGCCTTCCTGAAAGCTTCGCGGAAGCTTGCCAGATCGCATCAGCAAGTTCCTTCATAAAGAAGCACATTCCAGAAGAAATCCTTTCTATCTACCTGAATAACTGAGAGGTTTAGCAAATTGTCAATACTTGAAGAGAGAGTTTATAGCGTGCTTGTAGTGTCTGCAGGAGAGAATCTCAATACTGCACTCTCTGCACTCATGCCCAAAAGCCACTATTTTCCTCTCAGGTTTGTCTCTAACATCGCTGAAGCAAAAAGACAGTGGTGTGAGCGAGACTATGACTTTCTGATAATAAATTCTCCACTTCCAGATGATACTGGGATAAGGTTTGCAATCGATACAGTTTCATCAAGCAGTGCAGTCGTGCTACTGCTTGTACGCCCTGAATTGCTTGATAACATCAAGGATAAGCTATTTGGAACTGGTGTGCTTACGCTTTCAAAACCACTCAACAGAGCCTCTGTGAACCAGGCTCTTGAGTGGATGGCAAGTTTCAGAGAGAGGATAAAGAAGCTTGAAAAGAAGACGCTATCTGTTGAAGACAAGATGAAGGAAATCCG
>JAILRW010000097.1 GCA_024698005.1 Sphaerochaetaceae bacterium
AGCCGATTTTACTACACATTAAAAAACGCGTGTTTTGTGTGTAGTAAAACGTTTTCAGAAAAATTCAATTACTTAGATTATAAATACTTATGAGTTTATTTTAGGATATTCCCGTGACAAACAAACAGTACTCTTATCATAGTGTTTATAACCCTCCATAAGTATTCAAATCCTTATTTTGAAAGAAATTGCGAAAAAATCGATTTTTTGGCCACTTTCACGTAAGTCTCCATAAATGTCCATAAATAATCGGCATTTTTGTGTAGTAGCGTGTGTAGTAATGTGTAGTAGATAGGCCTGAAACTGTCAATAAAAAGCCTACGAAATGAATTAATACAACCAGGAAAATATTATCATCAATTCTTTCATTCTCCTTCTTCCCTGAAAACCGATTTGCTTGTCTCAATGAATAGCTTGCTTCCTTTGGAAATGTATTCATCTTTTTTATAAGCCACTGAAATCCATCGTTTCGACATACCGTGATCAAATACATAAAAAAGAAGTTTGTCCGATGGCTGTAGTTTGATAAGCGTATCTCCGACAAAAGCCGCCCCGAAGCCCTGCTCGGCATAACGGTATGAAGTCAGCTGCTGGTTGAAGTGCATAGCCGTTACAGGTCTCAATCCATAGTGAATAAACAGCGCTTCAACTCTGCTGAACAATTCATTCTGTGGCGTCAAAGATAAATAAGGAATATCCACCACATCCGCCAGTGTAATAACAGGGATGTTTTCTGACATATGCTTTCCATTAATTATATCTTCTGCTGTCATCCCCTTTTTTAAAAGCGCCGGAGACGATAAGAGTGCTTTCGGAACGGCATAAAGGAGTATGTTGGGAAACAGCCTTACATGCGAGATATCCTCATGATACGACTCCGAGTCCAGGATAAGGTCGAGTTTCTTTCCCAGCAGCATTTCCCTCAATGTATAAAAGGATTCTTCCGATATTTCTATTCTTAATCTCGGATACTTCCTCTTGAGCTCGTTCATTATCCTGGGAATAACATAGTTTACACAGACTCCGGCACCGCCGACACGAACCACTCCGGTGTAGCTACTATCTGGTGCCATAAGGCCATCCCTAAACCGTTTTTCAATCCCGGCAACTTCATCAGCCGCATCAAGATAACGCTGTCCCGCTTCTGTCAATGTAACTTTCTTTTTAGTTCTAATGAACAGCTCTTTTCCAAGTTCATCTTCCAACTTTTTCACTATAATACTGAGCGCCGGCTGGGTGATATACAGCTTTTCCGCCGCCCTGGTGAAACTATTGTTCTCATGGATCATCCTGATATATCGCTCATATTCAAACATAACACCCTCTTATCATTAGTAATTACTTATTAAAATCATATAAAATTATAAATTTTACATTATCACAATGCACTCATATACTCAAGACATAGAAACGAAGAAATCAACTGTCATCACAAGTTTTACAACTGGTGACAGCATTTTTTCGGAGAAAAAAAGCAGAGAAGGAGGAAAACATGGAAAAAGTAAACTTGGTCGTAAGCGGCGAGAATAAAGGGCATTATACACCGGGTATCATCTCCCAGGGGCTACTCTTCGTTTCCGGCCAGCTTTCCTTGAATCTGGATACCCGAGAGGTTGTCACTGGCGGGATCAGAGAACATATGAGACAGGCGCTCACAAACCTGGGCCGTGTACTTGAGGCAGCAAAACTGTCATCCAATGATGTCGTGCAATGCCGCGTATACGTAGTAGGAATTGACAACTGGGATGAGATTAACGAAGAATACGCAGCTTTCTTTGGAGAGCATAAACCAGCAAGAATCGTGGTCTCTGCATCGGAGCTTCACTTCGGATGCCTAGTCGAGATCGAAGCGATTGCCGAATGTCATTCATAAACAAAAGTCATTAAACAAAGCTATATAAAATTTTTTTGATAAAAAGGAGAAAAAAATGATACAGAAAATCAAATCTTCGCTTGCGATACAAGTCTTTATCGCTATGACACTTGGTATTATCGCCGGACTTTTGGCGCCTGCGGTCATGGTCAACTTCGGCTTCATCGGTACCATGTGGCTCAACGGCATCAAGATGTTGATCATCCCTATGATTCTGACAACCTTGGTAGTCGGCATCATCTCCCAGAAGGATATTGGATCCCTCGGAAGAATCGCATTCCGCATTATGGCCTACTATGTATGCACTACCGTCTTTGCAGCGGCTATAGGCATTATCTCAGCCAAAGTATTAAGGCCAGGTCTCATCGCAAACCTCAGCAACATGGCGGCTAATAATGTATCCGGAGAAGCAAACATCACAGCTGCGGGCTTCTTTACCAGCCTTATCTCCAGTAACATGTTCGCTTCTTTTGCCAGCGGTAACATCATTCAGTCCCTTATCATCGCCATCATGATGGGTGTCGCTATCCTAATGATTCGTGATGAGAAAACAAAGGACAATCTCATTTCCTTGTTTGAATCACTGGAAAAACTCATCAATTCCATGATTGGCATTGTCATGAAGGTCTCCCCTATCGGAATTTTCTTCCTTATGGCTGATTCTTTCGGAAAGTACGGCACAGACATCTTCAGCGGTATCGGTGCTTTGCTAGGAACCTTCTATGTCGGATGTCTTGCACAGACTTTCATTGTATACGGATTATTCCTGCTGATCGGTGCCCGTATTAACCCATTCAAGTTTGTTAAAGAGTCCATCGAGCTGTGGGTATACACAATCTCTACCTGTTCAAGTGTTGCAGCTATCCCTATTAATATGAAGGTTGCTAGAGAAAAGTTCGGTGTAGACGAAAAAATCTCCAGCTTCACAATCCCATTAGGTTCCCAGATGAATTCCGACGGAAGTGTCATCCTATACTCCTGCGTTATCCTCTTTATCGCACAGATGAGTGGCATCGATATGGGTCTTGGACAGCTACTCAAGATCGTTCTCTTGGGCACAGTATTTTCACTGGGTGGCAGTGGTATTCCTGGTTCCAACATTGTCAAGGTCCTAGTTCTGGTAGAAGCATTCGGCCTCCCTACAGAAATTGTCGGCATTGTAGCCGCTTTCTACCGTTTGTTCGACATGGGTACTACTACCAATAACTGCATGGGTGATCTGGCAGGCACCATTCTGGTCTCTAGAATGGAGGATAGAAGGGCAAGAAAAGAGAAGAAGGCATCAATAGCCTGATAAAAACACTATTTGACCGGAACTGTACCCTTTGTTCAGGACAAATAATATAAACTTTCAAAAATGGTTGAAAAGAATAATACTCTTAATTGAAATCGAAAGGAGAATAATCATGAACTTCAAATGCGCAAAGTGTGGAAAGATAACGTCCGTTTCGACAAGGGCTCCCAAGTGTGAATGTGGCGGACTTTGGAAGCTGGAATTCCAGCCACCCAAGTTTACACTCGAAGATGTAGACAAGGATGAGTGGAGTTTGTTCAGATATCGCAAGTTTATCGCTCTGGAAGATGATTCCTGGAAAGACATCTCCCTGGGAGAGGGTATGACCCCAATTGTCCGTTTTAATGAAGATGTCCTATTGAAGATGGATTACTTCATGCCAACCTTATCTTTTAAAGACAGAGGAGCAGCTGTACTTGTAGCCCATTGCAAAGCCATCGGCATAGACAGCGTAGTCCAGGACTCCAGCGGCAACGCCGGAAACGCAGTGGCTGCATACTGTGGTAAAGCCGGAATCAAATGTGAGATCTTCGTGCCAGAGGGAACTTCCCCAAAAAAAATCGACATGATCAAAGCCCACGGATCCAAAGTGAATGTCGTTCCCGGAAACCGTGACCACTGTGCAGATGTCTGCAGGGCAAAAGTAGAAGATGAAGGTGTATATTACGCAAATCATGTTTACAACCCCTTCTTTTATGAAGGCACCAAGACCTATATCTATGAGGCCTATGAGCAGCTTCATAGGATTCCTGAAAACATTGTCGTACCGGTAGGAAACGGTACACTGTTCCTTGGCGTGATGCATGCACTGGAGCATCTTTTGGAAAGTGGCTGCATAGACCATATGCCGCAGATCATTGCCCTTCAGAGCGAAAAGTGCGACCCTCTGATGAAAGGATACGAGGAAGGCCTTGACAAGGCTGCCGAGGTTTCTCCGGAGCCCACACTGGCAGAAGGCATCGCAATTGGCAAACCTATGAGGGACCAGGAAATCCTAGAATATGTCAGAAAGTACGGAATCCGTTTCATCCACGCGCCCGAAGAAAAAATCTTAGAAGCCCGTGCAGAACTAGCATCCAAGGGTATATACTGCGAGCATACCACTGCAGCTAATTATGCAGCCTATAAGGAATACTGCCACGTGTATGGAAAGACTCCTGACTGCCTTATCACCATGTGCGGAGCGGGACTAAAGTCGGATCACTAAAGAAATCAGATGTGATTTATTGGTGGCCGGGGACTCACCGGCCACCTTTTTACCAGTATTGACCATTCTCTCCTTCTCACTGCCTTTTATTACATTTATCTAACAAATGTTAATAGCAAAACAAAAGCCAAAACCCTCTATCCCATGTGAGTGTAGACATTCAGCATCACATCGATCTCAGAGTGTCCCATCAGATATAAAATAGGGATATATAAATCCCATCACGCTTACGGAAATAATAAAGGTAAAGAGTCATTTCAACTGAAAACTAAAAACAACACTATCCGAGGCTGTCATGAAAACATATTCAAAGTTTGCTATCGTACTTCTTTTGATATTCACCCTACCTTGCCTTTGGGCTCAAGGAATACAGGAGTTCTCAGAGCCGATCCCAAATGTTTCCTTTTCAAGAGGTACAAAGGATGTTTATGGAGAAGTAAAGGTTGTAGACCTTCATGGCACCTGGTATGAAATGGGCCAACAGTATGGCTATCTGATGAAAGAAGAGCTCAAAGAAGTATACGACTTTGTTGAAGCTATTGCAGGAGTCAGCGAAGAAAATGCTACCAACGCTACTGCTATTACAAGACAGCAGGAGCTACAGACTCCATATCGTATTTGTCAGCCTGGTATATCCAGCCTTCTGATCGATACTACTATATTAAAGGAGCAGCAAAATGGGCAAAAGCTATCTGATCTACACATGTCGCACCTGATCAAGAAAAGACTGAATAAGAATAAATTTTAGGGCAGCAAGGAAGATAGCTTTTCTTGCTGCTTTTCTGTTAACTCGAAGCCACTTCTAATAAGGATGAAATTATTACCCCGCCTAAGTAGCATAGCTTTTTTTCCAACCAACGCCCTGTCGACATTCAATTCTCTTGCCCTGTCACTATCATCTACAGCCCTGAAGTCTATCACCTGGTTCATGACAGCCTTTGTTATCACATCACTTGGGCTTTCAAAGATTGTGTAGCTGATAAAGTATAGTTCGTAACCTTCAGTGCCAATAAGCTCATCAAAACAATAGGTGTAGGATGCACCTATAAAGCTTTCGCTTCCTTTTCTTCTCTTTGAGCGATAGCTGCTAGTTTCTTCAATTCCAAGCTCATCAAGATCGATCAAGAGCTCATCTGAGTAGATTCGCACACTTGAATTGTTTATCTTGACCCTCTCACCTCTGCTAGATGGATCACCCCAGATTCCATCTACAAGTAGCAATAAAATTGCAGCAATGAGGACTATATTTATAAATTGAGTTGAATAATCTACAAGCCGGTAATAGCTTGAGACATCCTTCTTTCTGTCACGGAATGTAAATACAAGAGAGATAAGAGAAAGACAGAGTCCAACGATCAAGGCAATAGCAAACAGGAAAGAGAAAACAAGGTAGCCTGAATTGGATACTATCCTCATCAAATCACTTTTGAGTGCAAGCAATAAAAATATCTGGAACATTACACAGACAAGGAAATTGGCTACTGTCTTTCTCACTTTTCTCTTGTTTGCGCCATCACGCTCAAAACTCTCGCACTCAGGAATCATTGCGCCCTTTTTTTCCTCGTACAGAAAGGCATGGCGTCTAGAATCAAAGATGTTTTCAGGACCAGATACACAGATAAGATCCCAACCCTTCTTTCTTACAGAAGTTAGAAAATGGCTCAACTGAAGCTCTGTTGGGGTATCTGGATCGGTCGAGGAAAAGGAGTAGGCACAGATGCGCTTTCCTTCGTATGGCCTTCGTTTGAAATAAAATCTATTTCCTCTGACCTTATAAAGCCACCAACCAGCTTCAGCTTGACGCTGAAGATAGTTGGTGAGCTCTTTATCACTATGACGTGTCAGCAGGACAAAGCTAAGCTTGTTGTTCATCACTCAACTTCAAAACCTAGCTCTTTCTGCTTGAGAGGACATGCGACGAAATGATTTGGGCTTACTTCAATAAGCTTTGGACTCGACTTCGTGCAAAGCTCCTTGTCACAGACGAGACATCGCTTCAGGAAGCGGCACTCAGCTGGTGGCTCGATTGGGCTAGTAATTTCACCTATCAGCTGAACTCTCTGTCTTCTGTGTCCCAGTTCAGGAATTGGTATAGCAGAAAGCAGAGCCTGTGTATAAGGATGGATTGGGTTCTCGAAAAGCTCCTCTGCAGGTGCCTTTTCGACAATCTGTCCTAGATACATTACTGCAATGTCATCTGAGAAGTGATTTACAACACTCAAGTCATGTGTGATGAAGATGTATGTAAGACCTAGCTTCTGCTGAAGCTCCTTGAGAAGGTTCAATATCTGAGCCTGGATGGATACATCAAGTGCAGATACTGGTTCATCACAGATAATCAGCTTTGGTTCCATTGCGAGTGCTCTGGCAATTCCGATTCTCTGTCTTCGGCCACCATCAAGCTCATGTGGGTATGTGTTGATATATCTTTCTGCAAGACCAACAGTATCCATGAGCTCGAGAACTCTCTCCTCGATCTCAAGCTTCTTTTTGAGAATCTTGTTCTCGATGATAGGCTCAGCGATAATCTGGCTGACAGTCTTCTTTGGGTCAAGGGAAGAGAATGGATCTTGGAAGATTATCTGCATATCCTTTCTCATGTGGCGCATCTCGCGCTTGGAAAGCTTGTTGATATCCTTTCCTTCAAAGATTGTCTCACCTGCAGTTGGCTCGATGAGACGAAGGATTGTTCTACCAGTTGTAGACTTTCCACAGCCAGATTCACCTACCAGACCCAAGGTCTTTCCTCTCTCGATAGAGAAGTTGATGTCATCAACGGCATGCAACATTCCACGAGAAGTTTTGAAATACTTTTTCAAATGTTTTACTTCAAGAATATTATCAGCCATTACTTCTTTCTCCTATCAATGAGGAAATCCTTATCGAAATCATAACGTGAACAAGCAACCTTATGGGTACCACCTACACTCTTGAGAGCAGGAACTGCCTTGCTGCACTCCTCTGTTGCATAATTGCAACGAGGTGCAAATGGACAGCCTGGAGGAAGATTTGTAGGGTCTGGCATCAAGCCATGGATTGGCTTGAGCATTGCCTGACGATTCTTGATGTTAGGCAGTGAGTTGAAAAGGCCCTCAGTATAAGGGTGCATTGTCTCACCGTATACCTCCTCAAGACTTCCCTGCTCGACGATATGACCTGCATACATTACAGCAACATCATCACATACTTCGGCAACGATACCCAGATCGTGAGTGATCATGATCATAGAAGTATCGTACTTCTCCTTGAGCTCATTCATAAGCTCAAGAACCTGAGCCTGAATTGTTACATCGAGTGCGGTTGTAGGTTCATCAGCAATCAAGAGCTTAGGGTTACAAGCAAGCGAGATTGCGATGACTACACGCTGCTTCATACCACCTGAGAACTGATGAGGGTACTCATTTGCTCTCTGCCTTGGGATACCTACAAGCTCAAGCATATCGCCAGCCTTCTTGAGTGCTTCGTCCTTCGATACATGCTCGTGGATCTCGATAGATTCAGCTATCTGCTCTCCAACTGTGAAAACTGGATTGAGTGCAGTCATTGGGTCCTGGAAAATCATTGAGATATCCTTACCTCTGATCTGCTCAAGCTTTGCAGTGGAAATACTTCTTATATCCTGTCCATCGATTTCCAGACGGTCACACTCTACAACTCCTGGTGGATCTGGTACAAGGCGAAGCATTGCAAGTGCAGTTGTTGTCTTACCTGCACCTGTCTCACCTACAAGGCCAAGAGTTTTCTTGTAGCCCAGTTTCAGATCTATTCCATTTACAGCATGTACTACACCATCCTCAGTCTCAAAACGTACTCTGAGGTTTTCGATGTTGAGTATATCCTGTTCTACATTTCTATCTTTTTCACTTTCCATCGTTTCCCACCTTAACGTTTGAGTTTTGGATCAAGTGCATCTCTTAGACCATCACCAAGCAGATTCAGAGATAGAACCGTAATCATGATTGCAATACCTGGGAAGAGTGTCATATAGCTGTAGTCTCTGATATACAGACGTCCTGCGGATAGCATACTGCCCCATTCTGGAGCTGGTGCTGGAACACCAAGACCAAGGAATGACAGCTGTGCAGCCGAGATGATAGCTGAACCTACTCTCAAAGTTGCCTGAACAATGATCTGAGAAAGACAGTTTGGAAGGATGTGTACAACAACAATCTTCCAGTCTGGCTGACCGATTGCTCTTGCAGCCTCAACATACTCCTCACCTCTTACGACCAGTACGGCAGCTCTAGCTACACGGACAAAAGGTGCTGTAGACGCAATACCTACTGCAAGCATCAGATTAGCAGTACTCTTTCCGAGTGCCGATACAACCGCAATAGCCATGAGTACAGATGGAATTGAAGAGAAGATATCACAGATTCTCATGACAACATTCTCGAAGATACCACCGATATAACCAGCGGCAGCACCGAGTGCAGTACCTATCAAAAGCGCTATGATAACGGCAACAAAGCCGACTGCAAGCGAGTATCGGGCACCGTAGACGATTCTGGCAAATATATCTCTGCCAAGATCATCAGTACCACAGATATGCTTGGCTGATGGCCATTGCATTCTTTCTCTGACATTCATTCCGATTACATCAGTATCGTAATCGTAGATGACAGGAGCCAGTAGAGAGCCAAGGATGATAACAATCAGGAGAATAAGGCCAATGATTGCACCCTTGTTTCTTCTGAGCTGTCTCCAGACCATCTCAAAGCTGTTTCTTTTCTTGTAGAGCTGAGATGCGCGCATCTGCTTTTCATTAATTTCTGCCATATCTCCTCCCTACTTTGTGTACTGTGCCTTGATTCTTGGATCAACGTAAGCGTAGACGATATCAACCAGGAGGTTGACCAGTGTTACAAGCATAGTGGTCATTATCAGGGCACCAGTTACAGTTGGAATATCTCTCTGGTCGATTGCGTCGACAACGAGACGACCAACACCTGGCCAAGCAAAGACAGTCTCTGCAAGTACAGAGCCACCCAGAACGTTGGAGAACTGGACACCGAATATTGTAATGATAGGAATCAATGCGTTTCTAAGAGCGTGATAGAAGACTACTCTCTTCTCTGGAACACCCTTTGCTCTAGCAGTTCTAAGATAGTCCTGCCTGAGAACATCCAGCATCGAAGATCTTGTTGTTCTTGTGAGCAGTGCAGCAAGACCTACACCTACTGTAACTGCAGGAAGAACAACACTTCTAAAGCCCTCTGCACCACCACTTGGGAACCAACCAAGCTTCAGAGAGAAGAGCAGCATAAGCAAAAGTCCCAGCCAGAAATTAGGCATTGAAAGACCGAGAAGTGCAAGAATCATGGAAATGGTATCTTTCAGAGAGTTCTGGTTTACCGCAGCAACAATTCCCAATGGGACGGATACCAGCACTGCAACCACCATTGCGAGGGAAGCAAGCTTGAGAGTATTTGGAAGTCTCTGCAGATAGAGCTGCATTACATCCATCTTGGATACATACGAGGTTCCAAGATCACCTCTAATCAATTTGAAAATGTACCTGAAGTATCTTTCGACGAGGGAGCCATTGAGGCCCATCTCCTCTCTCAGAGCTTCGAGCTGCTCTTCAGTTGCATCAGGACCTGCAATCTGGTATACAGGGTCACCCTCAGCAACATCCATAATAGCAAATATAATAAATGCTACACCCAGAAGTACCGGGATAAGCATTAAAAGACGTTTCAATATGTATCTATGCATACTATTCCTTTAGATAGACGGGGTGCAAAGCTATAGTGCACCCCGCCAGAAAAGTGAATTCAGTTAATCAGCAAAAGCTCATTCTGGAAGAGCAATATTTCTGAAGTCGTGCTTTGCATCTGGCTTCCAGATAGCTCCTGCGAGGCCCTTCTTGACACCAATGTTGATGTATGAAGTACAGATTGGAACGATTGGACATACTTCATCGAGATAGTTCTCGATTTCGTTGTACATCTGCTCTCTCTTTGCGGTGTTTGTCTCGACCAGAGCTGCATCGAGCATTGCATTGTACTTAGGATCCTTCATGTTACAGCGGTTAGAACCATTCTTCTTGAGCTTTCCGTCTGCCTGGACTGTTGAACCATGCTGGTTGCGCAGTGTGTAGTCGGTTCCAAGATCATCGGTGAACTGATAGAGTGCGAGCTCATAATCGAGTGCTGCATCATTGAGCTTACCCTTGAGAGCTGCTGTCTCCATCTCCTCGAGAATGATGTTGATACCGATCTTCTTACATGCATCCTGGAAGATCAGACCTGCTGTCTTCTTGAATTCCTTATCGACCATGATGTGGAAGGTAAGCTGACCTGGCTTGTAAGGTGAAAGAGCGAGCTCCTGCTTAGCCTTTTCGAGGTTGAATTCATAGACGTGGATGTTCTTGTTAAGACCGAACTGGCCGCGGTTGATGTAGTTGTTATGTACTGAAGCAAGGCCATCATAAGCTGCGTATACGATGGACTCCTTATCCATACAGTATGCGAGAGCCTTTCTTACGTGGACATTATCGAGACCCTTCTTCTCCATCTGCATTGGCATGTAGAGCATAACTACGTTTGGAGTCTGCAAGAGCTCGAGCTTTGAATCAGCCTTGATTCTTGAAAGGTCAGTTGTAGATGGGTCGATACATACGTCGATCTCACCAGTCTGCAATGCGATAAGTCTTGTGGAAGCTTCCTTGTAGAGCTTCATGATAATCTTTCTAGTAGGAGCTGCGCCTGTTCTGTAGCCGTCATAGCGTACGAATGAGCAGTGTGAGCCTGGTACCCACTCTTCAAGTGAGAACTTGCCAGAGCCGAGTCTTGGTCCATTCTTTGGATCAGCTTCACAAGCTTCCTTGGACATGATTGACATACCACCATGAGCCATGAGGGTGAGCCAGTCCTGGTTAGCCTTAGCCAATGTAACACGGAGATGGGTATCATCGATGACTTCAACAGAGACTACATCAGCAACCTTCTGGGATGCGAATGAGGAGGTCTTTGCCTTGTCATAGGTGTACTTTACATCATTAGCTGTGAGAGGCTTGCCATTTGTAAAGGTTACGCCTGAGCAAAGAGTGAAGTCATAGACACAGCCATCTTCAGAAACCTTCCAGCTCTCTGCAAGAGCAGGGATGACCTTGTTTGTGTCTGGATCTATGTTGACCAATCTCTCATGGGTCAGATAGAAGACCATCATGTTTGCATCAGTATTGGAGCCCTGAGGATCAAGATTGTTGACGTCATTAGCAATACCGATTACTACAGTGTCCTTATACTTGACACCAGCACTTACTGCATCAGATTTTACGTTTCCAGAAGCGGTTGCTGTACCTGTAGTTTCTGCAGGAGCAGCTGGCTTACTTGGAGTCTGTTCTGAAGATCCACCTGCAAAAATAAAGCTTGCACAAACAACGAGTACAAACAGAACGATAGCAAGTTTTTTCACCTTTTATATCTCCTTTAATTTGATATACTTGGCTGGATTATGAAAAATTTTCCAAGCTGTTTTAATGATAACATGTGTCAAAATTCTTACAAGAATAATCGAATATTTGATTATTAAATAAACACGAAAATGGGATATAAACCATAATTTTCATAAAAAATTTCAATGTTTATTTACATTAAGCTATACTACTAAGATAGTGTGTTGACAGCAGCCACAAATCGCCCATTATAAGCGACCTTCAATACCGTGACAAACAAAAACCCCTTGATGGATTTTATTCCAACAAGGGGATTAGCTCAGACCTTCAAGCTAAGGAGATCCGATATCATATTTGGGTGTTTTTTAGGTTTGCCAACAATTTACCTAGCATATACCTCTTCACCGTCTATGATGGTAGCAACGACGTTGCCAAGAACGACTTTTTCAATATCGTCGTGCAGGAAATCACAATCAAATACTGTCATATTGGCAATCTTACCGAATTCGATTGAGCCGATGCGATGTTC
>JAILRW010000104.1 GCA_024698005.1 Sphaerochaetaceae bacterium
GTAGGATGAAGAAGGGAAAGGTTGGAAAGCTTGTAGTCTCTGGCCGTGACCACCTCTTTGTCCTCATTGGATTGACAATTGCATTTATTACCCTTATTTCTCTTATAATTTGGCTGACCTCATCTCTGCTTCGTGTTGAGAGACTAAGCTTGATAAATGATGTTGAGAAGAACTTCAACAGTATTCTATTCGAGCTGGGAGAGGGCAATACCAGCAATTCCACGATAATGCATGACGACAGGATAATTGGTGTAGCTGTATATAACTCCCAGGGGTCCATTGTTGCTTCCTGGGGATCTGTATATGCCAGAGTTCCATCAGAGGCTCTTCTGGCTGGGAAAGACACCATATCATTCAATAAAAGATATGGAATAATGGAGTACACCCGTTTCCTTAGACAGCCAGTAGTCAATGCTGTGTTCAATAAAAACGATGATTTGCTATCTCCGCTGCTTCTGGATTTCTCTTCTATCCTTTATATCGCATTTGATGGTTCTGCATACCAGAGACGTGTAAATTTCCTGATATTTGTAACTGTTGTAGTTATGCTCGGACTTGCTCTTCTCTTCTTCTACATTCTCACGATCTATAGAGAGAATAGAAGCTACAAGGAGAAGATGGTAACTCAGGAAAACTTGGTAAAACTTGGACAGGCTGCAAGAACACTCACTCACGAGATAAAGAACCCTCTTCAAGCAATTACTCTCCAGATTGCACTTTTAAAGCACCAGCTCAAGGATGCTGATACTTTAGATGAAGTGTTGCTGATAGAAATGGAGACCCAGAGACTTGTAAGTCTCACAAACCGAGTCTCTGACTTCTTGAAGAAACCTGAAGGAAATCCAATACAGATGGATCTCGTTGAGGTTACCGAGAACTTGATCAATCTCTTTTCCAATAGAATTGAATTTGCTCATGAAGGTATAAACCATGCGATGGTTCTCTTTGATCCAGATAGATTGAGATCTGTAATCGAGAATTTGATAAAGAATGCAACAGAGAGTGCAAAAGATAGAGATCCTAAAGTTGAGGTACAGCTTTCACTTAGAAAGGGAATGTACCATCTTTTTGTGATGGATAGGGGAGATGGCCTACCAAAGGAAGGAAAGCAAAAGCTTTTCGATCCATTCTTTACTACAAAGATTCATGGATCAGGTATTGGCCTTTCGATCTCGAAACAGTTTCTCAACGCCCGTGGCGGTGATATAAAACTGTATGATCGAGAGGGTGGTGGAACTGTTGCAGAGGTCACCTTTGTCAAGTATTCCTTGATGGAAGAGTTGAAGTTACAGGGTGATAGAGTAGGCCAGAAATTAAGCTGAGGTTTGAATGAGAGTATTAGTTGTAGATGATGAGACCAATATCAGAACTTCACTTGTAAAGTTCTTCGCGTTGGAAAATATAGAGACTGATGGCGCTGAAAATGGCTTTTCCTGCCAGAGATTCTTGAAGGAGAAGCCTTATGATGCTGTCCTTGTCGACTTGAAGATGCCAGAGATGGATGGCATTGAGGTTATCAAGTGGATCAGGAAAGAAGGTTTCAGAATGCCTATCGTAATGATAAGCGCACACGGTGAAATTTCTGATGCTGTCCAGGCTCTACATGAGGGGGCTCAGGACTATATCATGAAGCCTTTCAATCCAGAAGAGCTTGTAATCAAGGTGAAGAACCTTGTTGATGCATACAATCTTCAGAACATAATTGAAATCAAGAAGACAAGTGAAGACCGGGAAAGCAATCTTATCGGTGAATCGTCAAAGATGAAGAGGATAAAGGATTTGATCGACCGCGTCGCTCCAAGTGCTTCCACTGTTCTCATCACAGGTGAAAGTGGAACAGGCAAGGAGGTCGTTGCAAGGGAGATCCATTCTCTTTCCTCTGTTGCCGATGGGCCTTTTGTCCCTGTAAACATTGGCGGTGTTCAGGAGAATTTACTTGAAAGTGAGCTCTTTGGCCATGAAAAGGGTGCTTTTACAGGCGCAATCCAGAGAAAGATTGGCTATTTTGAGCTTGCTGGCAACGGCACTCTATTTTTGGATGAGATCGGTGATATGCCACTCTCTCTTCAGGTAAAGATACTGAGAGTTCTTCAGGAGAGAAAGATTGTAAGACTTGGCTCAACAACCAGCATCCCAGTAAATGCAAGAATAATTGCTGCAACCAATAAGGATCTGGAAAAGATGGTGAGCGAGGGTACTTTCAGAGAGGATCTCTTCTATCGACTCAATGTTGTCAGAATAGAGCTTCCTCCTCTAAGAGAGAGAAGAGAGGACATCCCTTTACTTGCTGCACACCTTCTCAAAAAGTATACCCGCAAGGTAAACAGACCTGTTAATGGTTTCACTCCGGAAGCATTGGAGGTGCTCTCAAATCATAGCTTCTATGGAAATATTCGAGAGCTTGAAAATGTAATCGAAAGAGCCATGATCTTTGCTCGTGGGGATGTTATCACCATAGATGACCTCGATTTAAGATCTTCTGTTTCTAAGCCTGGGCAAAGAGAAATCCTCTCATCCTTTGAAGTCTCTGAATCAAAAACACTCAAAGAACTCGAGAGAGAGGCTATAATCCGTGCGCTTCTCCGTCACGAGGGCAATAGGACCAGGGCGGCCGAAGAGCTTGGAATTAGCCGAAGAAGCATGATCAACAAGATTGAAGAGTACGGCCTCAAGGAATACTGATGGTCTATCTCGAAGGAACTAGAGAAGAGTGCAATGCATATTTAAAAAAGCTTGCACTCTCAAAAGGAACAGCTCATTGCTTTCTAGATGACAAGGTAGTACCAGAGCTCAGTGCTATGGATAATATCATCATGGTCACAGAAAGTATAAACAAGGGAAATATACTTCGCGCTGTAAAA
>JAILRW010000138.1 GCA_024698005.1 Sphaerochaetaceae bacterium
ATCAATGATTGGATTTTTTATTTATCTGGAACTTATTCATTACAAGGATTATCTAAAACTTATAAAGAGCTTATTGAAGCTTGTAATGATTAACATCCCACTTTTGATCTATTTGGTTCTTTATCTTCATTTCCAGAATTACTGGTGGGAAAGTGGTTCAAATCTAAAGAATCTTCTATATGTTGCATTCTATGGTTCTATAAGTTGTATTATTACCCTTATCTTCTACATTATCTTCAAGGTTCCATTTCTCGAAGCAATATTCAAGAAACATAAATAATCCCAGAAATCAATTCTGGGATTATTAAACAAAATCAATCATGTAAAAGAAGGAAAATACCTACAACTAAAATTTAAGAAAAGTAAGGAAGATTATTATCTTCATCAAAATCAAAAGGTTTGAAATCTGAGATAAATTCAAGTCCTTCTGTTCTCTCAACTTCATCTTTCAAGGCTTCTGAAACATAGATATCAGAAATCTGTAAAGTATTTGCTATCCTGACTATCCTTGGTCTATTTCTATCAATTCCAGTACATGTCCTGAGACATGCAAGGATTGCGTCCCTGTCATTCATCATGACCATAGGCATCTTAGTTCCAAGAATGACAAGACTTGTCATGCCATTGATGTATGATAGGGCAGGGTTTGCCTTATCATAAAGACGCTTTGTAGTTACATCGGCGCATCCAACACCTATACAGTTACCGTGTGCCTCATCTGAAAGATCCAAGACTGCAACTCTCTGTGCTTTGATACCACCCTTAGCATATGGAGTTACAAAGCGACCAGTTACATTTGGATCCATTCCTCCACCTGAATAATTCTTGCCCATCCTATCAACAATTAGAATATCGCACTCAGGGATGATTATCCTTGGCATCCTGCTTCTAGCTATTTCAAGTAGCTTTGGCTCCTCGATAGGAATTTCATCTGGAGTCAATGCTTTTATGATACAGGTCTGGTCATATGCATTCTCAACAAGACCTATTCCCATGAGTATATTGACATTTTCCAAGATTACCTTACCAAAGTTCTTGATATTCTCGCTCATCTTGCCAAATCCATCATCATGACATATTTCAGCACCGTGCTGCTTTCCAAGCCCAATTGCCATCATCTTCATCAATCCACTTTCATAGTTTCCATGAAAGCAGGTATGAGGCTTGATTCTATTCATGACAATTACATGGTCTGCTCTGGCTGCATTCTTATCTATATAGACATCCTTTCCATCAGGTGCAGTACCGACTTTGACTGTTGCCATATCAGAAATAATAGGGCAGTTCATAGCTTCTTCGGTTATACCAAAGCTTTCAATCAGTTCTCTCTGGCCCTTGGCTGTTGCTCCTCCGTGTGAACCCATTGAGGGGATTATGTATGGATTTCCTCCAATCTTCTTGATTTCATCAACCAAAGTGGCAGTAATTGGAACTATATTCCTGAGCTGCCTTGAGCCAGATGTAATAGCAACAGTATCGCCCTTATGTACTTTCTTGAGCAAATTTTGAATCGCAGGTCTCTTAAGCTCCTCTATCAAGGTGCTCTTTACATCTAATATTCTCTGATCATCAAAACTTTGATGAACCTTTGCCATTGAAGGCAGTGTGTAGCTATTCAACAGTTTTGAAATGAATAAATAGGATTCGTTATCGAATGTAATTGGCATATATCAGTCCCTAAAATTATGGCCTTGCATTATAAAGATGCAAGGCCAAGGAAAAAGCTATTAAATCCAAACAAAAAGTTTATTTAGCTGTCTTAGCAGATCTTCTTGCATCCCAGATAGCAAATGCAATAGATGCTACGATCATTACCCATACAACATTACCAATTGGTCTCTGGAAGAAGCAGATGAGGCTTCCCTGAGAACCCTGGATAGCATCAATGAAGTAAGTCTCAAGGTCACGACCAAGAATGAAGCCGATAAGGAATGATGGTGCGGAAAGTCCCCATTTGCTGAAGAAGTAACCGAGGATACCGAAACCGATCATAGTCCAAACGTCGAACATGTTACCATTATTAGCTGCATAAGAACCAACGATACACATAAGGATAATAACTGGATAGAGTCTAGCCTTTGGAAGGTTGATGATCTTTGCAATGTACTTGATAGGGTAGAACATGATGATGAACATGAATACGTTAGCAACTGCAAGAGCCATGAGGATTGCTCTCCAAAGGTCAGGATTCTGTGTAATGAAGAGAGGACCTACGGAGATACCCTGAAGCATGAATGCACCAACGAGTACAGCTGTTGTTGAGTCACCAGGAATACCAAGAGAAAGGAGAGGAATAAGAGCACCACCGGTGAGACCGTTATTTGCAGCTTCACTAGCTACGAGGCCTTCGACAGCACCTGTACCAAGCTTCTCTGGATGCTTGGAGAAGTTCTTACACTGGGAGTAGGAGAGGAGGGAAGCAGCAGAACCACCAACGCCTGGAAGTACACCAACGAATGTACCAATCAAAGCGGAACGGATAAGGTTGATGCCATTGCCCTTCAAACAAGAGAAGTGGAACTTCTTGGAATCATCACTGCTAGAAATATCGGTTGGCTTGAAGTCATTTTCCTTCATACCCTTCTCAGCTTCCTGGAAGATCTGAGTGAGAGCGAAAAGACCGATAAGTACAGGAAGAAGTGTGAAACCACTGTACATATTAGGTTCCATGAATTCAGGAACCAATCTGAACTTGTTATTTAGAGTATAGTTCTTTGCAAGAGATACGAGAACGCCAAGGAAACCTGCAAAGATACCCTTGAGCATATCGCCCTTGGAAAGAGCTGCGATGATAGTCAGAGCAAAAAGAATAACAAGGAATTTCTCAACAGCACCAAAGTTGATTGCAAGCTTTGCAAGAGGTGGTGTGAGGAACCACAAGCAGAGAAGGGAAACGATACCACCAACGAAAGATGCTGTGATACCAATCTTGAGAGCCTTCTCACCTTCGCCTCTCTGAGCCATTGGATGGCCATCGAAGCCTGTTGTAATTGAAGAAGGTGTACCAGGAATATTTACAAGAATAGCTGGTACGAGACCACCGGAAATACCACCAACATACAAGCCAAGAAGCAAGAAGAGGGAAGTGTGGAGGTCATAAGCATATGTAAGAGGCAAGAAGATTGCAATTGCCATTGTTGCTGTCATGCCTGGAAGAGCACCAAAAATGATACCAACTGCAACGCCAATAAAACACATTACAAGATAAGTGAATGAAAATACCATAATCTACTCTCCTTAAGGCAGTGTTACTCTGAATACAGTACCGAAGATGAACCAGATGAATACTGATGCAATAACGGAAATCAGGAGTGAAGTGAGAACAGACTTGATGCCTTCATTCTTAAGGCCGCCACCCTGCTTAATCATTGCAAGCTTATCAACACCACAGAAGAGGACGTTGAAAAGGAAGATGAAGATAATTGAAGCAGGAAGGAAGTGAATTGCCTGCATAGCAAGTGGATACAAGATGAGAAGAACAAGACAGCCAATGAGCTTTACCTTATCCCAGTTCTCAATAAAGAAATGATAGTGAAGATTAATAAATGGTGTATGTGTCTTTGCACAATTTATAGCTCTTCTGATAACGATGAGCAAAAAGAGAAAGCAAAGAACCCCAATTATGATTGGTGGAACAATCCAATGGGCATTACCCCAGGAGTAATTAATTTTGAACATGATTGATTTGTTCTCCGTTTTGTTTTTTTAAAGGCTACCGCCTGTTTATAGACGATAGCCTTAAAGAATTTAGATTAAATTACTTTGTAAGTTCGTCCATAGATGGAGCAGACTTGATGAGTGGTTCGATAGCATTTCTCTTCTCGAAGATGTGCTTGGAAGTAGCTGCGCTATCCATGTACTCGCCAGTGCCATAACTCATCTTCTCAAGAGCAGCCTTAAGCTCTGGGTTAGCATTAGCTCTCTTCATAGCTGCATCGAGCTCTGCTACTAGTGCTGGATCAAGAGTCTTTGGTCCGTAGATGACGAATTCCTTACAGAATGACCACTTCTGACCATTGAGAGTGATTCCGAGATCAGCATAGGAAGGTGAATTTACGCCTTCGAGGTTATCGAGGAGGCCTACAACCTTCATTGCAATCTTAGCATCGTCGGTCTGAGTGTACTGATATACGGATGTGTAGTCAGCGAAGATGATGTCTGCGTTTCTATCCCAGAGGAGCTGAGACTTCTTATCGAAGGAACCACCGATAACAACCTTCATTCTGGAAACAACGTCGTCACCATAGGTATCCTTGACCCACTTCCAGTAAACAACATAACCAACGTGAGATACACCACCAGCCTCACAAGCAACAAGAAGCTTCTTGCTTGGGTTAGCCTTGAGCCATTCAGCAGCTTCTACGAGGTTGTTATATGGAGCGTCCTTATATGTAGCCCAACAAGATACTGCATTGATACCACCGCGTGGTCCAATTGTAAGATTCTCGAGCTTATACTTTTCTGGCTGTGAACCGAACATGACTGAAAGGTAAGTCATATCGTGGAACATCATGAGAGTAGAACCATCACCCTTAGCAGCGCCAAGTGCATTGAAAGCATTACCAGCACCAACTGCATCACACTTAATGTTACAACCGAGCTCCTTAGCAAGGTATCTACATACGGTTTCAGCAATAAGATAAGAGTCACCACTTGTAGAAGTAGAACCAATAACCATTCTAACATTCTGACCCTTGAAGGTTGCCTTAGCCTCTTCGCCACCCTGTGCGAATACAGCTGTCATTACGAGTGCTGCGATAAGCAGAACAGCAAGCATCTTCTTCATAATATTTTCTCCTTTATAACAGAATGAATCATTCTGCTAGTTTTTTTATTCAATGAGGCGAACCTCAAATTTACCTTCTTTTAGGCTAAAACAGCCAAAACTAAATTTATTATGAAATGGCAAATGAACGATGTCAATAAAATTATTAGGAAATATAAAATATTTTTGATTTTATTAGATAATTTATTTTTTCATTCAAACTTTATTTGATTTTTTAAACATAAAATCAAATCAAATTGAAAAAATTATTAAAAATAAAAAAAAGGAGATTGCAAAAACACAATCTCCTAGTAAAAAAATCATCAAAAACGCTAGAACTCGATAGCCTCAATTGCAAGAACCTTGAAATCATATTTAGTGCCGTTGATATCGAACTTTGCCTCATCACCAACAACCTTATTGTAAAGATTCTTACCAAGTGGAGTCTTGAAGTTAATTACATTGTTCTCAGGATCTGATTCCCAGAGCCCCATTATAGTGTAAACAACTTCCTTCTTTGCAATATTGTCCATCATTGTGACTTTGGTACCAAAGCTTACCTTGGAAGGATCAACATCCTTAGTGGACTTGATCTGAGCAGTCTCAAGAAGTTTCTTAAGATTGTTCAAGGTAATATTGAGGTTCTTCTGCTTGTCCTTGCCATACTGATATTCAGCATTCTCTCTGCGATCTCCAAGAGCTCTTGCATCAGCAATTTCATCAGCGACCTCCAAAAGCTGGTGCTCAAGTTCAGCTCTCTCTTTGACTTTCAGATCATAGCTTGCCTTTGAGCAGAAGAAGCCAGTTGGGATGAGATTCTCAACATCTA
>JAILRW010000151.1 GCA_024698005.1 Sphaerochaetaceae bacterium
CATTAGTGAAGATTGCCTTTATATCAGCATTATCAAGAATTACTGATAGATCATTTGCCTTTACATTTTTGATACTTGAATCTGAAGAACCTGTTATATCACAGGAAGCTATTACATCCCAAAGTGCAAGCTTGGAAGAAATTATCAAATCCCTTTTCTCTTCGATGGTTTCTGGAACACCCTTTCCCACTACTGCAGAAATGACCTTCCAGAAACGATTCATCCTGTGTCCATAAAAGAACCCAACCTCTCTTGATTTGACAGAAGGAAATGAGCCTAGGATTAGCACTTTTGATTCAGAAGAGAACAGAGGTGGAATAGGATGCTGGATCATATCCATGATTAAATCACAATTTTAACCAATGAAAAAGAAGCTGAAAACTAAACCAATTTTATTTGTTCTATCTGCCTGCATTTGCCAAGAAATTGATCATTCAATTATATTATTGAAATATTTGTATTATTTTATACTGTCAAATAGTAGTATAATTGGTTTAAAAATATACCTACAGCTATATTGTAGTGAAGATATTAAAGGAGAAAAGACCAATGGATCTTAAACTTAAAGATAAGGTTGTCGTAATTACTGGTTCAACTGGTGGTGTTGGTGAAGCTCTCACCAAGGCATTCGCAAAGGAAGGTGCATACATCGCACTCACATCAACAAAGCAGGAGAAGCTTGATAAGATGCTTCCTACAATTGAAGTTGCAGAGGATCATCTTCTTACATTCGTCGTTGACGTAACAAAGGAAGATCAGGTCAAGGATGCTATCGAGAAGACCATCGCTAAGTGGGGCAAGCTCGATGTACTTGTAAACAATGCAGGTTACGAAGGAAAGAGCCTTCCTCTCGACATGCAAACAGTTGAGAATGTCATGAACGTTTACAACGTAAATGTATTTGGTCCTCTCTTTGGCATGAAGTATGCTCTTGCTCAGATGAAGCAGCAGAAGAGCGGTGCTATCGTAAACATCTCTTCTCAGGCATCTGTCACTGGTGCTGCAACAATGAGTGCTTATGTTTCTTCCAAGCATGCAGTTTTCGGCATGTCAAAGTGTGCAGCACTTGAAGTTGCAGAGCTTGGCATCCACATCAACTGTATTGGACCTGGCCCAATTGATACACCTATGATGACAAAGCTTGAGAAGCAGGCCCTTGGCGATAGTGTCACAAAGGAAGAAGCAATGAAGATCTTTGCTGCATCCTATCCAAACAAGAGATACTGTAAGCCAGAAGAGGTTGCTGATGTAGCTCTCTTCCTCGCATCCGAAAAGTCCGCTCACATCACTGGCTCCCTTGTCACAATGGATGGCGGTCAGGCAGCTCTGGGCCGTTAAGAGAAAAATAGAACCAAAAATGCAGAAGGGAACCGCGGTTCCCTTCTTCTATTTATAATCAATAATAAAATATCTAGCTCAGAATTGCTCAGCGCCAGGATAGTTCCTATAGGAAGGATCTGCCGCAACAAGCTCGATGAAGTTGTCAATTTCGATGATATCGCTCTTATGACAATTTCTAATTTCGATCTTGTAATTCTTCTTCATTACCTTCATTGGAACAGCTTCCCAGAAATACTCCTTTCCACCTCTTGAACCATATACCTTCTTAATATCGTTCTTGAGCTTCTCAGAGTCCTCTTCGTTCCAGTATGAGATTCCATACGCCTGATAGCAATCTTCACCACCGCGATCATAGCTTGATACATAACCATTTGACTTCTTGAAGCACCAATCATCAGTCTCCTTGACTTTTGCGCCTAGATAGTTTGTTGTGAATTCATACTTCCTGATAATATCAGGATTGGTAATATATAAATCCGCTTCACAGATATAGCACCTGTCGATAAGGTCTAAACACTTCATGATTGATACAATATTGTTGGATGTATTGAATTCCTCGTTCTCAATAAGACTCAAGGTTGGATACTTCTCCTTGAGAGCCTCAAACTGTTCTTTTCTATAACCCACTACAATATTGATATTTGTTATCCCCTTGCTTACAAGAGCGTCTAGAAGAGTATCGATGATTCTTACTCCATTGACTGTTACCAGGGGTTTAGGAGTGTTCAAAGTTACAGGCGCAAGTCTTGATCCAAATCCAGCTGCAAGAATAATAGCTTTTCTTACTCTATAAGGTTCAAGAGCCTTGAGACCTTTAGCAGAAATGCCAAGTTCATTCTCCCTGCAGCTTTCTACATAGCCAAGTTCATTAAGCTCTTTTAAAAGTTTATTAACAGTACCAAGTGAAAGTGTGAGTGTATCTGACAAGAAGCGCTGGGAATATCTTCCACTTCCATTAGCTTCAAGGTAGGTCAACAGCTCAAATTGATATCTAGAAAGAGGCATATAGCTTTCACTCTCCTTTTTTTCATTTTTTCTTAAAGTGCTCTTTAAAAGATTGAAGGCAACTCTGAAAAATACATTAATCACAAGAATAGTAACTGATATTGCTCCCTGCATTTCATAATTGCTGGACTTCTCATAGCTGTTTATTAAAATTGCCAGCGGTTGATTTGAATAGGTACAGAGGAATGCAACAGCAGAGATGGTTATCATACTATTCAAGAAATAATATGAAAACATCTCGATAAGCGTGGAGTAGGAGTTTGGAATGAGGACAGCCTTAAGGATCTTGAACCTTGAAATTCCTAAAGTATCCCCTATTATCTCATACTCCCTATTGATCTTGGTAAGACAGTTCTTGGCAAGCAGGAATGGAGTGCCAAGGAAATGGAAAATATTGACTGCAACAAGTATTGCAATAGTTCCATAGAAGAAGCCGTTTGTTGACTTGAAGAGGAACATAAACCCGATACCAAGAACGATACCAGGAATTGCAATGGTAGAAATTGAAAGAAGATTGATAACCTTGGCAAGCTTTCCACTCTTTCTTACAGCAAGATAGCCTAGGAAATATGCGAAACAGGTTCCAACCGCACCAGTCAAAAGAGCCAGGAGCAGAGAATTAATAACGTACTGCCCTATTCCAAGGCCATAAGTTCCAAGGAACATGTTCTTAAGGTTATCAAGAGAAAGTGTCATATCATTTGGATATGACTTGATGAATGTCAGAAGTACAAAGGATAGCTGTGGTAAGAATAGGATTATTGCTACAACAACTAACAATATCATAGTGACAATATTGAAAGCTCTAGATGGCAAGACCAATTTCTTCTGCTTCTCTGCTGAGCTATTATCCTTGAATATAAGATCGAAGATAAAAGAGATGAGAGAAGGAACCAACAAGAAAAGACCTGCAATTGCGCCTCGCCCATACTGGAAGGAAGAAAGAACTTCATTATAAAGATACATCGGCAGGGTCTTTGTCTTTCCTGCAAGTTCCATTGGGATACCATAATCGGAGAATATCCAAGTGAATGAGGCAAAGAATGCGGAGATCAAAGCAACTTTGAGGTATGGAAGTGTCAAATGGAAGAAGGTGCTCAGCCTCCCTATTCCCATTATATTTGCAGCATCATATGGTCCCTTGTCCTCATAGCGGAGAGCATCGTATAAAATCAGGAAGGTCGAAGGAAAGGAAGAGATTATAGAACCCAATATAAGGCCAAGGTACCCTATTCCTTCAATTTTTATCCCCAGGATGCTATCTAAAAAGCCGTTAGTACCAAACATTACTCTTATACCAAGACCGATAGAGAGAGTTGGTACCAGCATGCCGAAT
>JAILRW010000014.1 GCA_024698005.1 Sphaerochaetaceae bacterium
CTCTGAAGCTGCTCTCTTATGTCGGGATTCTCAACAAGCAATCTATTTGTCTTTACAATAAGGTCAGCAAAGTCGACACAGCCAACCTCTTCAAGCTTCTTTTCATACGCTCTGTAGCGAGTCCTGAAATCTGGGCACTTGGCTTCCTCATAACTGAAGTCATGATAGTCGACATCCTCTCCCTTGTCCTTAACCTTGGAAATGAGCTTTGCATATGGTCTTAGCTCACTCTTCTTTGCATTGGGATAGAGGTTTGAAAGCAGTGAAAGAGAGTCCTCATCATCATATATATTAAAGGAAGAGGAGAGACCTAGGCGCTCTCCATATCTCCTGAGTATATAGGCACCGAAGGAGTGAAAGGTCCTCATTTCAAGGCCATATGTATTGCCACACATAGCTTCGACCCTCTCCCTCATCTCCTTTGCAGCCTTGTTTGTAAAGGTAACTGCAAGGATAGAGTAAGGATTGTATCCAAGCTCCTTTATCGCATAGGCAACCTTCGAGGTAATTACTCTAGTCTTGCCAGAGCCCGCTCCAGCAAGTACAAGGAGTGGGTTCTCGAAATCGGTTACTGCTTCTCTCTGTGGTTCATTAAGGACTGAAAGGATATCGCTCACTGAATATTCCTTATCTTTATTGCCTCGAGGTCTACCCCGCGCACACTTCTTATTCCAACTTCTACTACATCACCTGGTTTCATATCACTTCCCATGATGACAGTAGCACCATCCACCTCTGGAGCCTGTGAGTAGATTCTGGCAATTGAAAGATCCTCGCCCTTGATATTCTCCTCAACAAGTGCAAGATACTTCTTGCCGACAAAGGACTCAAGTCGCTTAGCTGTTATTTCACTCTGAAGCTCTTCAAGCTCGACCTGCCACTTGGCAGCTTCCTTGTGAGCCTTGTTGTGCTCCCTCTGGTTTCTCATAGAGTAAGCAGGAGTATCCTCCTCCCTTGAGTAGAGGAAGGAGCCCATCCAGTCAAGCTGAGCTTCTTCTACGAATCTCAGAAGCTCCTCGAACTCCTCTCTTCCCTCGCCTGGGAAACCGAGCATGAGTGTTGAACGGATAACGGCATCTGGCAATGCTTTTCTTATTCTCTTGATAAGATCTACATAGATTTCTCTTGAACCTGTTCGCTTCATACCGACAAGCACCTTGTGGTCTGCATGCTGGAAAGGAATATCGAAGTATGGAAGTATCTTGCCATTGGAATTCTTCACGATATCGATAAGCTTTTCAGGGAATGTATCCGGATGGATATATAACATTCTGAGCACGAAGTTCCCTTCAATTTCAGAAAGTGCCTTTATAAGCTCACAGAATCTCTCTCCATTTCCCCAGTCGGTACCATAGGCACCAAGATCCTGAGCGATAATGTTGATTTCATAGATTCCACTATCTACAAGTCTTCTAGCCTCAGTCATTACAGCATCGAAGGGTCTACTTCTCAAGCCCCCACGGATAAGAGGAATTGCACAGTAGTTGCAGCGATGGTTGCAACCTTCTGAAATCTTCAAGAAGGCTGAACGTGGCATGCTGAGATTATACTTTCTTTCATCACGCTCTGAATCTGGATCTGGATACTCAGGAGCAGCGATGATCTGCTTCTTTGACTTCTCAAGGCCCTCAAGGACCTTTGGGAAGGCTCCAAGGTCATGGTTACCGAAGATAGCATCAGCCTCATTTAGCTCAAGCTCTGTCGCATAGCGCTGAGCAAGGCAACCTGCAAGTACAATCTTCTTATCAGGAAATGCGTTCCTGAATGAAAAGAATGTATCGATAGACTCTGTCTTTGCAGACTCTATGAAACCACAGGTGTTCACAACAATGACATCGGCCTCGCTAGGCACTTGAGTGCGTTCGTAGCCTTCATCATCTGCATATGATAACAATATTTCGCTGTCGACCTGGTTTTTGGCGCAGCCGAGACTTTCTATATATATCTTTTTCACAGAAAGGAAATATAAACCAAAGTTACCATCTGAACAAGGTAAATTGACATAGCAATTAAAAAGGAGAATGCTTTCAGCATGGACAGGATAATAAGACTCTACAGCCAGAAGGCTGCAGAAAAGCGGGATTTATTGAAAAAAAAGCTAGATGGAAGCATCGATAGATACTTCAGAAAAGATATTTCAAAAAGTATCTATTCTGATCTCTTCTTCTCTCCACTAGAAAAGAACAAGCTTGGTCTCTTTATCACATCTTCCCGTCTCATCCTGATTTCAGAGGAGCTTTTATTTTCAGATGACAGCACCATTTTATCAGTAGCACTGCATGAAGCAGCCCATGCGATCTGCTACTTTGAAACGGGAACTGCGGTTCACGATGAATACTTCAGGAAGGTCTGTAGAGAACTTGGTACAGACGATGGTTTTGAAAAAGCCTCAATTAAGCTTGAAGAGAGGGAGAGTATCCTTTCAAAAGTAAAGAAGCTGAAAGCCCTCTCACAATCTCCATTTGAGGCCGAAGCACAGGCAGCACTCAAGAAGGCTCAGGAGCTCTCAATAGAGTACCACCTCGAGGAGGACAATTATCCAGATGAGAGGATATGGGAAGCCGATTTAATTACCTCTTCAAGGATTGCAAGAAAGTACAAGATATTGGCAAGGATAGTTTCTCTTGTATCTGGGGTATTCGTAATCTCAGTACATTTGAATGAATTTGATGGACTCAGATGTTATGGAAAGAGAGGGGATGTTGAAGTTGCTCTCTACCTTTGGGATACACTTGAAAGAACTATAGACAAGAAACTCAGAGAAGAAAGAAGCAACAACCCATACCTTTACCAAGGCCAGATAGGAACTACAAGCTTCTATCTTGGAGTACTTTCTTCAATTGAAGAGCGCTATAGAAGATATGACAATGCTGAAAGCACAACAGAAATTGTCAAGATTACCAATGAAAACCGAAATCTTGCAAAGAAGCTTGTCTTTACTGATGCCAGGATCAGGAATTCAAATTCCTATGTCAAGCAGAACACTACAGTCTACAACAAAGGTAAAAGCTTTGGCTCGAAGCTCGAAATTAGGCAGGGCATAAAGAAGAGAGGAGAAAGGCTGCTGCTGAAATAGCTTAAAGCTTTACTCTCTCTTTTGTTATTGATTATCATTTACAATCATGATCACACTTGAAAGAGCTAATATTAGGGGTGAAATAACAATCCCTTCCTCAAAGAGCCAGACTATTAGGGCTCTTCTTATTGCAACCTTCTCAAAGGACATTTCCAGAATAGACAATCCACTTGAATCATCGGACACAGAAGCGTGTATTGAAGCGTGTAGGCTACTTGGTGCGAAGATAGAGTTTTCACAGGACAGGAGCTATTGCACTGTTGACGCAACATGTGTAGGTGTAAAGGACAAGTGCTTTACAATCGATACAAGAAACAGTGGAACTACCACCTATCTCATCTATGGCCTACTTGCTGCTTCAGGAGCAAGACAGATCATCCTGACAGGGGATGAACAGCTCAACCGTCGCCCTATCCTTCCTCTCGTGAATGCTTATCGTGATCTAGGAGTGGAGGCAGATCTTGAAGGAGAGTGCCCTCCTGTCAAGCTGACAGGCAGTCTAGTTGGAGGAAAGACTTCAATTGAGTGCAGAACTAGCCAGTATCTTTCATCACTTCTACTCGCTCTTCCTCTTGCAAAAGAGGATTCAGTTGTAGATTGCCCAATTCTCTATGAAAAGCCATATGTAAGAATGACCCTCGCCTGGCTTGATAGACAGAATATCGATTACAAGATAAGCGAAGATCTTCAGCATGTTGAAATCAAGGGAGGACAAAGCTACAAGGGCTTCAGGGCCATGGTAACTGGAGACTTCTCCTCAGCCTCCTTCTTCTTTGTAATGGCTGCGATCACAAATAGTAGCATCACTGTAAATGGACTAGATAAAGATGATGTACAGGGAGACAAGCACATCCTTGATATTCTCTCTCAGATGGGCTGCAAGATAGACTGGAATGAATATTCTGTTACAGTAACAGGTCCAGAACACCTGAAAGGTGGCACTTTCGATCTC
>JAILRW010000028.1 GCA_024698005.1 Sphaerochaetaceae bacterium
ATAGGTCCAAGCAGAACCTCCAAAGATGCTTCTCCAATTGGTAGGAGCAGATCCATCTGGTTTTGGATCTCTCCAGATATACCAGTCTGATTTTGGATTATCTTTACTTGAACGGGATTCCTTGAACCAATCACACTCTTCTGAGGTGTGGTTAAAGACGAGGTCCATAACTATTCGTATGTTTCTTTTCTTTGCTTCACTAAAAAGCTCATCCATATCACACATGGAGCCATATGTTGGCTCTATCGAGTAATAGTCAGAAACATCGTAACCATTATCCTTCTGTGGCGACTTATAGCAAGGGGTAATCCATATGGCACCAACACCCAACGAAGAAAGGTAGTCAAGCTTTTTAATTATTCCTCTGAGGTCACCCTTACCATCTCCATCACTATCGAGGAAACTTTTAATATATATCTCATAACAGATCGTCTTCTGAAACCAAGAAAGAGTGCTCATACACAATTCTTATCGTATAGGTAGGCAAGCCCCTTAGGAAGCAGATCTGGGTCGAAGACATGCTCGTGGGTGCAGAGACCTTCAACAGTCTTTGCGTGCCAACCTGTAATAATAAGGGTTACGCTTTCTCCAAGTTCTGCCTCAAAACGCTTAACAAGACCATCTATAAGGCAAGCAGAACCTACAACAGAGCCAACTTCCATACACTCAACTGTGTTTTTTCCAATTGAGAATGTTGGTGTCATCTGTCTGATTTCAGGAAGCTGGGCAGTACGTCTTGAAAGCGCCCAAAGACCTGTTTCAAGGCCTGGTGCGATTGCACCACCCAAGAAGACACCACCCTTCCCGATAACATTAAAGGTAGTTGCAGTGCCCATATCTACAGTAACTGCGGGAAGCTCATAGTTGGCAGCAACCCAGGCAGCATCGACAAGACGGTCATGGCCTACCTTTTCTGGAGAATCAACATCCATTGTGAGTCCTGTATCGAGCTCTATAGAGACGACGATTGGTGGTTTCTTGAATAGGATTGTAAGAGCTTCCTTGAAATTTGCAGCGGAGGAAGGAACAACAGAAGAAAGGATTACGCCTTCAAAGTCATCGACAAGGTAGCCGCTGAGCTTGAGGATACGAGTAATGTCATTGCGATAGAAAGAAACTGTCTTGTCTGAGATAGTATCGCCTTTCTTGTTGAAGACTACATAGTAGCCTCCATCCTTTCTTCTCAGACCTGTGTAGGTCATTGTGGTATTTCCAATATCAATTGCAAGAATCATTATCTACCTCTCTTCTCTACTATCCTGTCAAGCAGGCAGGCAGCAACCTCATCCTTTCCAAGCAGTGGGAAGTCTTCCTTGCCTTCATCAGTGATGATGGTAACTACGTTAGTATCTACAGCAAAGCCTGCGCCCTGGACCTTTACATTGTTTGCAACGATCATATCAAGTTTCTTTTTCTTGAGCTTGGCCATAGAGTTCTCAATGAGATCCTTTGTCTCCATGGAGAAACCACATACGAAAATGTCATTTGTCTTGTGCTCAGTGACATAGGAGAGGATGTCATCTGTTCTTTCAAGTTCAAGGCTCATCTCTCCATCCTTCTTCTTTATCTTATCTGAAGCCACTGTAGTAGGTCTGTAATCAGCAACAGCTGCTGTCATTATGATGATATCAGTTTCAGGAAGCACAGATTTGACTGCCTCGAACATCTCCTTGGCACTCTGTACATTGATAGTGTTCACATTCAAAACAGGAGTCAAAGTGTTTGGACCTGCAACCAGGTTGACCTTTGCGCCACGGAGCATTGCTTCCTTGGCAACTGCAAAGCCCATCTTTCCTGATGAACGATTGGTAAGGAACCTGACTGGATCGATAGCCTCCTGAGTTGGACCTGCAGAGACTGTGACAGTGAGACCTGAAAGATCTTTTCTTCTTGCTACCTTTGCAAGTATATGCTCAACAAGTACCGCTGGTTCAGGAAGCTTTCCTTTTCCTGTATCCATACAAGCAAGAAGGCCCTCTGCACTTTCTATTATCTCAAAGCCGTAGTGCTCAAGCTTTTTAATGTTATCTACTGTGATTGGATTTTCCAGCATTGCTGTATTCATTGAAGGAGCAACCAGCTTGATTGCCTTTGAGGCAAGAACTGTTGTTGTGAGCATGTCATCTGCAATGCCATTTGCCAGCTTTGCAATGATGTCTGCACTTGCAGGAGCAACAAGAATCAAATCTGCCTTCTTTGCAAGAGAGATGTGCTTAACATCGAACTCGAAATCACGGTCAAAAGTGTCTGTCAGGCACTTATTACCTGTGAGAGTTTCAAAAGTTAGAGGAGTGATGAACTCCATAGCATTCTTGGTCATGATCACATGAACATCTGCGCCACGCTTTCTAAGATTGCTGGCAACATTTGCCATCTTATAAGCTGCGATTCCACCAGAAATTCCGAGAATTATGCACTTTCCTTCAAGTCTTTCCATTTTCTTCCTCGCAAAGATTATATATCGACATAGGATTTTGTGTCATTACAAAACAAGGGCCTCTTGTCCAATTGGGAAAGAGGCCTTGAAAGGGTTGACTCGAAGGTTAAACTTCTATCTTATCATAGAGCTCCTGAATGTGCTTGCGACACCATTCTGCATTCTCTGGTGTAGTGTTTTCCAAGGTGCCGTAGATAAATGGCTTCTCCTTCTTGGCAAACTTGAGAACCTGTGTATAGTCCATTTCACCGGTACCAGCGCCAACACTCTTAAGTCCATAGCCTTCGTTTACACGGATAAAGTCCTTGAAATGAATCATGGCAACATCATCACCAAGAAGTTCGATTGCCTGAGCAAATAACTCTTCGCGATGGTCTACATTATCAAGATCGAGCATATTTACTGGATCAAATAGCACCTTGAGGTTATTGGAGCCAATTTCATCAAGAGCCTGTCTACATCTTTCTGGTCCCCAGATGATATGTCTTGCAACTGGTTCGATTGCCAATGTTACGCCATACTGTTCTGCACAGCGAATAACTGGCTTGAGGTTGGTGATGAAGGTCTTGAAGGCCTCGTCACTTCTGCACTCTGGACAAGACTTGTACTCTGCATTTGGAGCACCAGTCTCTGTTCCTACCATGCCACAGCCTAACAGGGAAGCGAAGCGGATATGGGCATAATACTTCTCCTGACTTGCCTTGATGACTGCAGGATCAGGATGAGCAAGGTTGAGATAGCAGCCAAGGACTGCGATATCCATCTCATTTCTCTCGAACATATGCCTGAGATAGTTTGCGTATCCAGGAGTGAGAGCTGAAGCGGTACATGGGTACTCTTTCATAGCCTTACTGAGAGCAAGATGGGTACAGGTAAAGCCCTTCTTCTTTACTATTGGAAGCAGTTCCTCCATTGGGAGTTTTTCTGCATCGTGCAGACGTAGTCCTAACTGAATCATATTTCTCTCCTTTCTCTATCTAATTTAAGCCATCTTGGCGCCATCTTCCAGCAATATCTCTTTATCGACACCATCGATAACGACATTCTCAAGGACGATGTTTTCTGCGTAACGAATTCTGAAACCTCTGCCTTCTGGAGAAGGAAGACCCTTGTACATGTCGGTCTGATCAACGCTTACATCGGTATCCTTCTTTACTGAGAAGTGGCAATTCTTGATTGTCAGGTTCTTGACTGGACTCTCAGGCAGGCCAACGATCATTGAAGCAGATGCAGTGAGCCCCTCTGCGATACAGTTGGTCATCTCTACATTGTAAAGACCCGGAGTCTCCTCGGTGACAGGCTGCTTCTCGAGGCTGAAGAGCACTTTGTTCTCTTCTTCGTTGTTAGCACCACAGCCGTAGTACATGTTGACAGCAAGAGGAGTGAGACAATCATACATTTCAAGATTGCGGAATGTGATGTCATGGATCTGACCACCACGACCTCTTCTTGATTTGATTCTTATACCTCTATCTGTTCCATCAAAAGCACAGTCTTCTGCAAGCAGATGGTCAATACCAGCGGCAGTCTCTGAACCAATTACAACACCACCATGGGCCTTTGTGACATAGCATCTTCTGATAATGACATTGCTTGTTGGGCGAGCATCCTTGATACCAGTGATTCCACTACCACTCTTCAAAGCGATACCATCATCACCTACATCGACATGACAACCATCAACAACGACATCAGTAGAGGACTCAATATCGATACCATCGGTATTTGGGGAGTCGTATGGGTTGTCAATCCTGAGGTTATAGAGCTTGAGGTTTTTGGAAAATACAGGATGAATAGTCCAGAATGGGCTATTGATTACTCCAAGACCATCAATGGTTATATTTTCAGAGTTGTGAATCTGGACTAGAGCTGGTCTCAAGAACTGAGAAAGACGGCCACCACCACCCTCTGCCTGTGTCTTGTAGTCAGGATTGAGAGCTGCAAACTTCTTCTCAAGAGGAGTGATAGCTTCTCTCTGCTTTTTCTTTATTCTAGCAGTCTCCCACCAGGACTTGCCATTTCCGTCCAGTGTTCCATCTCCATCGATAACAACATTCTTTGCATTGTGGATATAAAGAAGAGGATGCATACAGTAGCACTGTACACCTTCCCATCTTGTATAAACAGGTTCGTAAAGTTCTGGATCATCAATGAATTTGATGACAGCATCCTTTTCCAATGTGATATGAGTATCACTTCTTACTTCAAGAGGTCCGGTAAGATAGACACCTTCCTTGAGAACGATTCTTCCACCCTTCTCAAGCAGTGCTGTAAGAACTTTGGTGTTGTCGGTAACACCATCGCCAACAAGATGTAGTTCATCCATGTTGTAACTCCCTATTTTTTTTCTAAGTTTAGAATTGAATTAGAATAAAGACAATCCTTTCAGAGAAGATAAGGCTGTTCAAAGCTTACAGGTCTCCTATTGTCCTTCAATGTCTTTTCTAGATATGGAATGTTGAGTTCAAGATCGAAAACAATCTTCTGAAGCAGCTGCTCGGAAATAATATTCTGCTCAGCATATAGGTACATCAGGGCTTTTTCTGCAACAAGCCCAGGCTTCAGAGAATTTAGATACATCTCGCCATTCACCATATCCCCATAACTTCTTATGAGATTTGAATAGAGAATCGACGATTCTATCTTTCCATTCAGAGCTTCCAGCTCTCTGACAAGTCCCACAGTATCTCCCCGGCTTGCCATCTCTCCAAGAGGCTTCAGAGTGAAGAATGTGTACTCCTTTCCTGGGAGTAGATGGTGAAGATCACAGCGAGAATCATAGTTTGCATTGAAAGAACCATCTTTGACCTTGTCACCACCTACTACGATGAGTGGATCGAAGAAGAGTGCTGGGCACTCCTTTCCGTCCACAGAGTAGTATCGATATGTGTAGAAAGCAGGATCGATGCACTCCTTGTTCTCGCAGTATGCGGTAAGAGGAATTACATCGGTTGCGATATCAAGGATGAGCCTTGCTGTGTTGTTAAAGAACTCCCTTCTGAAATTGAGAATCAAAGTTGGGAAGATGAACATTATCCCCTTTTCAAGAGAGGCATTCCTAACAACATAGGCAAGTCTCTCATCGAAGAAGGAGGCTTCATCGATTATGTATGTTCCAACTGTCGGATTATCCTTGATAACCTCTTCAAGTCCGAAGGAGTCATGTATAAATGCGATATTATCAGCGCATCTAATATAGCCAGAGCGGAAGGCAAAAGCATCTTCTGGATACTCCTTGAAGCGTGCCTTATCAAGTTCTGAGCGAATAAAGAAGACATTTCTTCTATCAACGCTGCCAGTACTGGTGAGAGCTCTTACACTCTCACCTTTTTTCTTTGCGACCTCTGAATCTCTCCAGACTCTTGCACTCCATTCAGTCTTTCCCGAGCCCATTGGTCCGATGAGAAGCACTCTTCTTCCTGGAGTCTTGAAATCGAAATGGGTGAATGTGTCATGAACACTTAAGGTCGGAAACCCTAAGGATTTGAGAAAATCCTCTCCCATACGATCTGTTTCTATATGTGGCATTGAATCATTCCTTTACTATTGCGATACCAGCAGAGCAACCGAGACGATTTGCACCTGCCTTGATCATCTCCATTGCAGTCTTTCTATCCCTGATTCCACCAGCGGCCTTTACACCCATCTCAGGGCCAACTGTCTTTCTCATGAGAGCAACATCCTCTACCTTTGCGCCCCACTTGGAAAAACCTGTGCTGGTTTTTACAAAGTCAGCTCCCGCCTTCTTTGCAAGCTGGCAGGCCTTGACCTTTTCTTCATCGGTCAGGAGGCAGGCCTCAATTATTACTTTAAGGAGCTTTCCAAGACAAGCTCTCTTAACTTCACTGATATCCTTTTCAACTTCATCGTATCGGCAATCCTTCAAAGCACCGATATTGATTACCATATCGACTTCGGTTGCACCCTCAACTACCGCAAGAGAGGCTTCATATGCTTTGGCTTTTGTACTCATAGCGCCAAGAGGGAAACCTACTACAGTACAAACATTTACCTCACTTCCCTTCAAAAGTTTAGCAGCCAAAGGGACATGGCAGGAATTAACACATACGGAAGCAAACTTGTACTCCTTTGCTTCTTCGCAGAGCTTTATGATCTTGTCCTCTGATGCATCAGCTGCAAGCTGTGTGTGGTCGATAAATCGCGCAAGATTATCCATTCTCCGCCTCCTCATTGTTGTCATTATATAAACTATACCAAAGATTACCTTGCAATTGAATTGTTTTGGTTGTTAACCTTTGCTCATGAACGTTCTTTCTTTTATAAGCAACTACATGTATATGATTCTTATCATAATCGTCTATATCAACTTCAAGCAAAGGAAGCTTAAGGACTCCAACGCAAAAAGAAAAGCTGTAATCTACTTCACTGTTCTAGTAATGCTTTTCGAGATTCTCATCACTACCATCATGGTAATGAATCTTCCACCTCTGCTTGCCATTGTTGCCCTTGCCCTCTGCATTGGCATCGGGTTTGGCCTTAGAAAATATGTCTGGCCATACACGCTCCACTGCAAGAAATGTGGCAAGAAGCTCGATTTTGAGCACGTAATTGGACATGATGACTGCCTTTGCAAGGAGTGCCACCTGGAAGAGCATCCAGAAGAAACAGTCAAGGAAGAGAAAAAAGAAGAACCTAAAGTAGTAGAGGAAGAAAAAGAAGATCCTCTGCAAGAGTCCTTCAACAATGCAAAGAGCGTTGATGAAATCGACTGGGAGCTCTGGGAACCAACCGACCGCTGTGTAATTACCTATGTAGAGGTGGAGGGCAAACTTCTTTTCATCGAGAAGAAACGTGGCCTTGGAAATGGCTACTTCAATGCCCCTGGTGGACATATTGAAGAAGATGAAACCGCAATAGAAGCTGCTATCAGAGAAACCAAGGAAGAGACAGGCCTTGATATCGAGAATCCTCATTTCAGAGGAATTTTGCGTTTCCAGTTTGCTAATGGAATCAGAGAAATTGGCTATGTATTCTTTGCAGACAATGCCAAGGGAGAACTCAAGGAGTGCGACGAAGCACGCCCATTCTGGCAGGATAAAGAGTCCCTTCCATATGAAAATATGTGGGAAGACGACAGGCTTTGGCTACCAGGAGCCCTGGAAGGAAAGCGATTTGAAGCCAACTTTGTCTTTGACGATAGAAAGATGATCGACAGCAAGGTAATCTGGCTTGATGAGGAAGAAGAGTGAGCACATTAGGGCTTGGAACCTTACAGGCTGGAGATAGGAGCTTCTTTACAGGAAGTAGCCCAACGGAGTACCGCAAGGTACTCAGGAAAGCCCTTCTTTTGGGCTTCAGGCACTTCGATACTGCCTACTCGTACAGAGAAGCAGAGACACTGCTTGGCGCTGTAATAAAAGAGTCGGATATAGACAGGGAGAAGATAACCATTACTGACAAGGTGATGGCAGTTCCTTCTCTGGAGAGGAAGGCAGAAGCCTCACTCAAAAGACTCAAATGCGACTATATCGATCATTTGCTTATTCACTGGCCGACAGGAGATGAAAAGCTGATCTACACTTCTCTTAAAAGCCTCGAGAAGCTACAAGAACGATATCTTATTAAGTACTTTGGTGTAAGCAATTTTGCAAACTCTCTATTAGATAAGCTTTCATCTGACTTTGATATCAAGGCAATAGAAAGACCTGTTTCCCTCCTCTGGACCAAGGAGCTATTCAAGGATATAGAGATTTGCAAACGAAAAAATATCAAACTGTTTGGCTACTCTCCTCTGGGTATGGGAATATTGCTTGGCAGGAGAGATTTTTCAGATGAAAGGAAAAACCTTCCCTGTCTTAATAGGCCTGAGTTGAAAACACTGACAGATGAAATTGAACATCTTGCAGATGTTAGAAAAACAACAAAGGCAAATATCTGCCTTTCTTGGGCTCTCTCAGTTGATGCAGATATAATATTCACAGGCGCAAGCTCAACCAAGCAGCTTGAACAAATTACTGAACCTATTGAATTGACCAACGAGGAAAAACTATCACTTGAAATGAAAGCTGATGCACTTTCTTCCTCTCTTGTTTATGATAATCTTTATGGACACAACTGGAAGGAGATGTGATGGAAAGACTACTTGAAAAAGCAGAAACGGAAATAATTGTAAAGAAAAGCCGCTTTATCTCCATTGCTATCCCTTGCACTTCTCTTGAGGATATCAAACCAATTGTAAAAAGCATCTGGGAGCTTCACCCCAATGCAACCCACGTTGTCCATGCTGCAGTAATCGGCAAGAAGGGTGATCTCTGGTCCATGTCCGACGATAGAGAGCCAAAAAATACAGCAGGTCGTCCTGCCCTTGAGGTCCTGAAGGGTTCAGGAGTAACTGACATCCTAGTCTGTATCGTTCGTTACTTTGGAGGTACGCTTCTAGGTACAGGTGGCCTTGTAAAGGCATATGGAGATAGCGTAAAAGAGGTTCTTCCCCTTTTAAAGACAGAACCACTTATAGAGAGATGCTCATTTTCGATGCTTCTTGGCTATGAGTTCTATGATGGGATCAAGAGATTGCTCAATCAGGTATCAGCAACAGGTCTCGAAGAAGAGTTTGCTCAAGGAATTACAATAAAGGGTCTCATTCCTCTTACTGAGAGAGAAAACCTTGAGAAAGGTTTTCAGTCAATAACTATGGGAAGAGCCACTCTGACACTCAGCTAATATATAATAGGTATAATAATATGATTGACCAGTTTTCCAGAACATCTCTAGTACTTGGACAGGAAGCAGTAGAAAAGCTTAAGAGATCACATGTTGCCGTATTCGGTATCGGTGGTGTCGGAGGCCATGCTGTCGAAGCGCTTGTGCGTTCTGGTGTTGGAAAAATTGATATTATAGACAACGACAATTTTAGTCTGACCAATATAAACAGACAGCTATTTGCCCTTCAC